>JAFDDL010000260.1 GCA_019310865.1 Deltaproteobacteria bacterium
TTTACACTCATCCATCCTCGTGCCATTACGCATATAAAGATCGCCGGAGAATCAGTTCCGGACAAAGTGATCCGCAGTGTCATGGGCTTTCTGGCCCTTTATATGACGATTTTTGCCGGCAGTGCGGTGCTATTGGCCGGTATGGGGGTCGATTTTGTCACCGCTCTGGGTTCCGTTGCCGCTTCCATCGGCAATATCGGTCCGGGTTTCGGAATGGTCGGACCGGTGGAAAATTATGCTTTGATTCCGGATACGGGTAAATGGCTGCTAATATGGTGCATGCTTATGGGCCGACTCGAAATCTTTACAGTAATTATTTTGCTGGTGCCGGAGTTTTGGCGGCGGTAGATCGATTTTAATTTCAGATTTTTCAATAACTCTCGAATGTTAACATCAGTTTTCACCGCCGTTCTCCGGCGATTCCAAAAGACCCAATAATACAGGCTTGCGCGAGCGCATCCAATGATCGTTTAAAAGGAGGGACTCCCAAGGTTTCTATAAAAATTACAGGATTGTAATTTTATCGTAAGTTTTGTGCAATCTTTTAAGTTTATAATCGGTTCTGATCTGTTAATCAGCCTGAAGAAACAGGCTTCGTTATGGAAAGGAACCATTTGCGATGCAATCTGTGTCAATCATTGTACCGACATTAAACGAGGCCGAAAATATAGACGAATTGCTTTTGAGAATAGCTGCCGTTCGTTTATTAGCAGCACACGACCTGGAGGTGCTCTTCGTTGATGATGCATCAACGGATGGTACGTGCGATTTAGTGGAGATGAATCAATCGGGTTTGGCTGTGAGGGTTTTACGCCGAACTGATAAACGAGGTTTGGCCGGAGCTGTCATTGACGGTGCAGCGGCTGCAATGGGGGATGTTGTCGTTGTTATGGATGCTGATTTGAGTCACCCACCAGAAGCGATTCCAGACCTGATTGCAGCTGTTACGAGCGGCGGTTATGATATGGCCATCGGTAGCCGGTATGTGCCAGGCGGTTCGATACCATGTTGGTCCTTTTCCCGGCGAATCGCATCACGGTTGGCAAAACTGCTGGCTTGGCCTTTTAGCGACGTGAAAGATCCCTTGTCTGGTTTTTTCGCGGTGCGTCGGGATCGTCTCACTCAGCTGAAAAAAGACGTGTCGGGTTTCAAGATCGGTTTGAAACTTTTGTCTAAAGGCGGTGATTCCCTGCGGGCAGTTGAGATTCCAATTGATTTTCATGACCGTTGTCAGGGAAAGTCAAACCTTACGCTTATCGTAATTTGGGAATATATACAACAATTGTTGGTGTTGGCCGGCGGTAATGTTTCGGTCACCAACGGTTCTCGCTTCGTTCTTGTCGGACTTTTGGGACTTGTCACGGATTTGTTGATTTTTCAGGTTCTTTATGCAAACGGTGCTGCATTGGAAGTGGCTCACGTCACCAGCTTTGTTGCTGCAACCATAACGAACTATAGCCTGAATTCTCGGTGGGCATTCGTAAGTGTAGACAGAACCTTCATTCCACCGGGTTCAAGACGATATCTGTCGTTTTTGTTTATCGCGCTTTTGGCATTTTTCATGCGAGGCGGCGTGCTGGCATCCTTGACGCAGATTGGTGCTTGGCCACCTCGGTTGGCAATAACGGTTGCCATCGTTGCCGCCGCAGGTGTCAACTACCTTGGCTGTGCTTTTTTAATTTTTCCGCATAAGGGTTTCAGGAATCTGTCAGATACACGCTGGCGTCTTTTAGCCCTGGGGGTTGTTGGCTATACACTAATGTTGCGATTGGTTTATCTGGGGGTGCCGGAACTCCTTCAAGAGGAGGCGTACTACTGGAATTATGCACAACACCTGGATATCGGTTACCTGGATCATCCACCGGCTGTTGCTTGGATCATTCATTTGGGCACGATGGTTTTTGGTGATACTGAATTTGGGATTCGTATCGGGGCCTATGGCTGTTGGCTGATTACGGCCCTCTTTTGTTTTAAGTTGACCCATCGCATTTTTAATAAGTGGACTGCCCTGCGGGCGCTTTTACTCATTGCTGTTTTGCCGATTTTCTTTGGTCTCGGTCTTGTGATGATACCGGATGCACCCCTGATGGCCTGTTGGTCAGGCGCGCTATATTTCTTATACAGAGCACTCATTGACGGAGATCGTAACGCCTGGATAGGAGCAGGCATCTGTCTCGGGCTGGGCCTGCTGTCCAAGTACACCATTGCGCTTTTAGGGCCAGCGGCAATTATATTCCTGATCCTTGACCGTCGCTCCCGTGGCTGGTTTGTGAAACCGGAACCCTATTTGAGCGTGTTCATCGCGTTGACCCTGTTTTTACCGGTAATTATCTGGAACTTCCACAACGAGTGGGCCTCTTTTGTATACCAGGGGCCCAGAAGAATCCTGCGCGGGTTGAACTTTTCCTTGCATGAGCTGATTGGAAGCATGCTGGTACTTCTTACTCCAACGGGGCTTCTCGCTGCTATCTCCATAATTTTTTCCAAAAAAGTGCGCTTACCGACTTTCCCGTCTGCGGTGACAATCTCGAAATACCGGAGCCACACGTTTGCGCTGGTTTTCTTGCTTGTACCATTGTCCGTTTTCATGGTATTCAGTCTTTCTAAAGAGGTAAAATTACACTGGACTGGACCGTTGTGGCTTGCAGTCATACCGTTTATGGCCCATTATATGGGTGGTGGTGGTGCAGTGCCGAAAATAAGCGCTGCCTCCAGACGCTTATTCCGGTTTGTGCAACGTATGTGGCCGGCAACCATTGCGGCCTCTTTGCTGATATACGGTGCGGCGCTCCATTACGTGACTTTGGGGCTCCCGGGTCTTCCCTATCCTGACAATTTTTTTCTTGCCGGCTTTAGAGATCTGGGGCAGCAAATTGAACAGGTCGAGAATGACATTGAGTTAGCAACGGGGGTAGAACCGCTGGTGGTCGGAATGGATAAATATAGAACTGCCAGTTTACTGGCTTTTTACCGCCCAAGGCCTCGAGCACAGATGAACGAGTCGCTGGAAAGAGAAAGTGTTTTGCACACTGCCGGCTGCCATCTGTTTGGCGAAAACAGTCTAATGTATCAGTATTGGTTCCCTGAAAAGGTGCATGACAAAAGTGTTATGATTTTGGTTAGCCCCAGGCGCGATAAATTAACAACTGAAAGGATTTTATCCCGTGTCAAGGAAATGGGGAACATTCAGGAAATCACACTTCACAAGAACGGAAGGTCTGTTGGGAAATATTATTATGTCGTCGTGAATGGTGATAACGATCGCAAGAACCCATTTGGCAATTTGTCCCCATCAATTGTTTCCTTCCGAAAGGAAGGGGCCTCTTGCGAGGAAATTGCTTTAGGAAAACATAAAAAATTCCTGATGCGAAATCAGCTGTCGTAGTTAGCCTTGCGCGATCGTATAAGGAAATGGGAGCCTGTTTGTATTCGTATCCTGTTGGTTGAAAAGGAAGTGTTTTTACAGTTACACTTCCCCGATTATTGGGGGTGGAAAGTAATGCAAAAAATTATTCTTAGCGCTTTGTTACTGTTTTTCTCGATTATCAGCATTGCCTTATCGGAAGAAGATGATGTTTTTATAGTAGAAGCTGAAGGAAGGCACCAAATAGCAGGCAGTGCCTCAATTGAACTGGCAAAAAACATGGCCCTTTTCACCGCAAAAAGACAGGCCGTGGATTTGGCTGGAAGATATCTTTCACACAAAAGCCTTATCAAATTCTATGAACTGAACCGTGATGAAATATACAGTCTCGCAGCCAGGGAAGTCGAGACAGTGATATTAGAGGAAAAACGCCAAACAGTTGGGGAGGTCTCAATATACCGCGTTCGAATCAGAGCCCGGGTCCAGGCCGCCGATTTTGTCAATGCGGAGATGGAGGACACAAAACAGGAAAAAAATGAGGCAAAAGAGTATTATAAAGAAAAAATGGAACAGCCTGTTTCAGCCGAGATTGATCCAGGTAAAGATATTAGCAAGGCTTACCGTCTACTGCGTGAAAAGAAATGGCGAATCGCGATGATTTATATGAATCATCTGGGGAAAAAATATCCGAACTGGGCAGAGATACATATGGCCAAAGCCCTTGTTTATTATATATTTCATGAACCGGTGTTTATGAAAAAGGCTTTGAACGAGGCCTGTCGGTTGGGTAATAATACGGCATGTGATGACTTAAAAAATATAAAAAAAGTGCACGAATACGATTTTGGCATTTCTGCAACTGAGTGATTACCGCTAACCTGATGGCAAAAGTCACTCTATTTCCCGCATATGAGATAGTTTTCGGGAAGCACAGATAGCCCCTTTCCCGTGCCTACGCCTCGGTGATGTGAAAGCGCTTGAGTTTACGCCACAAGGAGACGCGATCGATTCCCATGATCTTGGCAGCGCGGGTCTTGTTGCCATTGCATTTTTCCAGGACCCATCGGATGTAGCGCTTTTCTTGTTCCTCCAAGGAGGGGATTTCCCCATCCGGCCGGCGGTAGGTCTCGATGGAAAGGCGGTTGATATACTCCGGGAATTCATCGGCCCTAAGCTTCGGCCCTCGGCCCATGGCGATGGCCCTTTCGATCACGTTTTCCAATTCGCGAACATTTCCCGGCCAGCTGTGCCGGCACAGAAGCGCCATGGCCTCCGAGTCGATGTCATGAATCTTCTTTTGCGCCGCCAGACTCTTGGTCCGGATAAAATGACGGATCAACACCGGAATGTCTCCCTCCCGGGCGGTCAGGGGTGGTAAATTCAACGCGATCACGTTGAGCCGGTAGTAAAGATCCTGTCGGAAGGCACCCTCGTCCACCTCGCGCTGCAAATCCCGGTGGGTTGCGGCAATGAAGCGCACATCAATGGGAATGGGCGCCACGCCGCCCACACGTAGTATTTCACCCTCCTGAATGGCACGCAGGAGTTTTACCTGCATGGTTGAGGGCATATCGCCGATTTCATCCAGCAACATCGTACCGCCGCCGGCGGTCTCCAACAACCCGAGCTTGTCCTGGTGGGCACCGGTAAAAGCGCCCTTCTCGTGGCCGAAAAGTTCATTGGCCATCAGGTCCTCGGTCAGGGCACCGCAGTTAAACGCCACGAATTTGTTTTCAGCCCGGAGACTCAGGGAATGGATGGCTTTGGCTGCCAGCTCCTTTCCAGTGCCTGTTTCACCGCAGATCAACACGTTGGCCTCGGAGGCGGCGATTTGCTCGATGGTTCGTCGCACCGAGCGAATGGCCTCGCTGTCTCCAAGAATTGTGGGGATACTGCGCGAACCGGCCAATTTTTGTTTCAGCACCCTGTTTTCGGTTTGAAGTTTGCGTTTGAACAGGGCCTCCTTGACCACCTTGCGGACCATCTCGATCTTGAAGGGTTTGGCGATGTAAAAATAGGCACCGTCCCTCATGGCCTGAACCGCCATATCAACGGTCGCATACCCGGTTATCAAAACTACCTCCGTGTAGGGTTGAAGCTTGCGGCACTGGGCCAATACCTGGAACCCATCCACCTTGTCCATTTTGTAATCGGTAATGACCAGGTCGAATTCTGCAGTGTTCAGTTGACCCAATGCCTTGGTTCCACTATCGACGGCAACGACGTCGTAGCCCTCTTTTTGCAGGATGTGGCTGAGATTATTGAGCGTTATCGCTTCGTCGTCAATAACCAAGATCATTGGCGGACGTGCTTGCTGCATGAACTCCTCTGTTGTTCCCCGGGGTTACTCTACAGGTGAAACCTAAGGGTTCGCTTACCTGCGCGAGCCCGAAGGGTTCGCGCAGGTGGGCGAACCCTTAGTGCCTGCATGGCAATAGACGGTGCAT
>JAFDDL010000261.1 GCA_019310865.1 Deltaproteobacteria bacterium
GAAATCTGACACATTCTCCTACATTGTCGATTTCCTTTAATTTATTCGTCGATTTAGGGGATACATGAAAAAAACCGATTATAAATACCATCCGGATTGTGATATCGTCAAGAAATTTAGGGGACGTTCCCAACTTTTAAACTTTATTGAATTTAGGGGACGTTCCCAACTTTTAAACTTTATTGTTGCTATCGACAATAAAGTTTAAAAGTTGGGAACGTCCCCCTTTTTCCCTTTTTCCGTCTTGACACGGTTTTACCGCACCTGATAATGTTGTATGCGCTACATATAAAGGAGCAATCACAACCCGATCTATCCCGATCAGTGACGGTAAAAACATAGCGCCGCAGGATCCAACATGAAACAACCGCTGCCATCTACCCAGATCACCGACCGAAATCTCCTTCAGGTCCTCCGGGACCGGTATGGAACCATGAGCGATACGTACAAGAAAATCGCCGAGTTCATCATAAATAACATGGAAACGGCTACCTTTGCCTCTTTGGGGGAACTCTCAAAGAAAATCGGTGTTTCGGACGCCACCCTGATTCGATTTGCCCGGGAACTCGGTTTTAAAGGATTCCAGGATTTTCGTAAAACCATGGTGGATTACATCCGGCGGATTATCTACCCATCGCACAAGGTAAAGTCGTCCACAGATCAAGCAGATCTGCCCGTTCTGGAAAAGGTGTGGAAAATGGACATTGAGTTCATCAACCATACCATGAGTGAAATCGACCGGGAGTGGTTCAAGCATGTGATCGATCTGATAACCGACGCCCGCAGAATTCATACCATGGGATGGGGGGTGTCCTCATTTTTGGCTGAATTTCTTGCTTTTCAGTTGGAGCGAATCGGCTATGACGCAGTGGCGCTGACGCGAGAACGACACCCACTCATTGAACGCATGGTGCACGTGAAGGAGGGGGATATTCTAATCGTTTTCGATTTTCAGTTTTATTCCCACGAAATTGTCGAGGCCGTCGAATATATGAAGTCGTATGTAAAGGGGGTCCGTTTAATCACGGTTACCAGTGATGCCTCGGCCCAAATCGTACAATATGCAGACTATAGTTTTTTCAGCACCTTCTGGGCAGTGGTCGGTCAGAGTGAGTCGCTGATGGGATCGCTTAGCGCACCCATGTGCCTGATCAATGCCATCTGTGAAGCGGTGTCAGCCCAAGACCCGGAAAAGGCGACCGCCTCTCTTGAAAATATTGAACGAACAGTCATGAACAATATGGAGCACACCTTTCAATTCGGCAAGAAACGAAAAAAAAAAAAAAAATAATGCTGACGCAGCCGAAAAGAACTTGACAACGATTTGTGATGCCTGATAGGAGCGTTGCATTTGCAACATTTTTCGTAGGACACACTACACAATACAAGTTATTGTTTTGAGATTTACCTTTATGATATAGGTTTCAATGTGATTTTGACAACGATAGGGGGCCACCCCCAATATCGCAAATGAGGAGGAACCAAATGGGCCTGACCGTCACCAAAGCCACAACGCTCAAGCAAAAGCCGGACGAAAACAACCTGGGCTTCGGTACCATTTTCACCGACCACATGTTTAACATGGATTACAACCTTGAAAAGGGATGGCATAATCCGCGCATCGAACCCTATCAGCCGATTTCCATGGATCCGTCAACCATGGTGCTCCATTATGCCCAGGAAGCTTTTGAGGGGATGAAGGCTTATCGAACACAGGCCGGTGGGATTCAATTGTTCCGTCCAAAAGACAATCTGAAACGCCTCAGCAACACCTGCCGGCGCTTGTGCATACCGGAATACGATGAAGATTTCATTCTCAGCGCGTTAAAGCAGCTCCTTCGTGTTGAAGCGGACTGGGTGCCAAGCGCACCGGAAACGTCCCTTTATGTTCGGCCCAACATCATCGCCATGGACCCGTTTTTAGGCGTTCGCGCATCGCACACCTACCGGTTTTACATCATTCTCTCACCAGTGGGCGCCTATTATGCGGAAGGATTCAACCCGGTCAAAATCTGGGTTACCAAGGATTATGTCCGTGCGGTTCGAGGCGGTATCGGTGATGCCAAAACCGCAGGAAATTACGCGGCCAGTCTGTATGCCGGCGAGCAAGCCCATAAGCAAGGTTTCACGCAGGTGCTCTGGCTCGACGGGGTCGAACAAAAATATGTGGAAGAAGTCGGTGCCATGAACATATTCTTCGTCATCGACGGGGAAATTGTCACACCCCGGCTCAACGGCAGCATTCTTCCCGGAATAACCCGGGCTTCGGTCATCGATTTGTCAAGATCCTGGGGCTTGAAGGTGACCGAAAGACGCATCAGCATCGATGAAGTCATCGCTGCAAGCGATACCGGTAAACTCCAGGAAATATTCGGATCGGGAACCGCTGCCGTTATATCACCGGTGGGCATCTTGAAATACGGTGACAAGGTCATTACCGTGGGAGGCGGCTCGGTTGGAGAGCTGTCCGCAAAGCTGTTCCAATCCATCAAGGATATTCAATACGGCGCCGACGAAGACACCATGGGATGGATCGAACCGGTGGTGTCGTAATATACCCGCAAGCCGGCATAACCAGGTTTTTTTACTTATTACCCTCCCCGTTGGGGTTATTATAAATTACTAATATTTGGAGGCAATATCATGGACATAATGCAGATAGTAAAAGACAAAGATTCGGGACAGCGAGAATTTCATCAAGCCGTGGGAGAGGTCGCGGAATCAGTCAAGCCGTTTCTGGATCGAAATCCGGAATATCGGGAGGCGAAAATCATGGAGCGCCTGGTGGAGCCCGAACGGGTCATCATGTTCCGGATCCCCTGGATGGACGATCAGGGTGAAGTTCAAGTCAACCGTGGATTTCGAATCGAAATGAACTCAGCCATCGGACCTTACAAAGGCGGGCTGCGATTTCACCCGTCGGTCAATTTGAGCATCCTGAAATTTCTCGCCTTTGAGCAGGTTTTTAAAAACGCCCTCACCACGCTGCCCTTGGGCGGCGGAAAGGGTGGATCCGACTTCGATCCCAAGGGCAAATCGGATAATGAGGTGATGCGATTCTGCCAGAGTTTCATGGCCGAACTGTACCGCCATATCGGACCGAACACGGATGTGCCGGCCGGAGATATCGGTGTGGGGGCCCGGGAAATCGGATTTCTGTTCGGTATGTACAAAAAGCTTGCCAACGAATTTACCGGCGTTCTAACGGGCAAAAGCCTGAACTGGGGCGGAAGCCTGATTCGGCCGGAAGCCACGGGTTATGGCTCGGTCTATTTTGCCGCGGAAATGATTGCAACCCGCGAAGACACGCTTAACGGAAAGACCTGCCTGGTATCCGGCTCCGGGAATGTGGCCCAGTTCACCTCCCAAAAGCTTCTCGAGCTGGGAGCCAAAGTGGTCACCCTGTCCGACTCCTCTGGAAGTATCTACGATGAAGCCGGAATAGACAGTGAAAAGCTCAAATTCATCATGACACTGAAAAATGTCAAGCGCGGCAGAATCAAGGAATATGTGGAAAAATACCCGTCAGCCGTTTATAACGCGGTGGACCCGGGATCGGACCACAATCCCCTGTGGGACCACAAGGCCGATTGCGCCTTTCCCAGCGCCACCGAAAACGAAATCAGTGCAGTTGACGCCCGGAACCTAATCAATAACGGCGTTTTTCTGGTCAGCGAAGGCGCCAATATGCCCACCATGCCGGAAGGTGTTGACCTTTTTCTGGAAAATAACCTGCTCTATGGGCCGGGCAAGGCAGCCAACGCCGGTGGTGTTGCGGTTTCAGGCCTGGAAATGACCCAAAACTCCATGCGCCTGTCCTGGACCCGTGAGGAGGTGGATGATCGATTGAAAATTATCATGAAGAGCATCCATAAAAGCTGCCTGGATGCAGCGGAGCAATGCGAAAAGCCCGGTAATTACGTCATTGGCGCCAACGTCGCCGGTTTCGTCAAGGTGGCCGACGCCATGTTGGATCAGGGGCTTGTATAACTATTCCGTGATCGACAATCGGTGGAAATGGGGGGCGAAAGCCCCCCTTATCCGCTGCGCTATTGCCTGTCCATATTGTAGGGGGTTTACATGCCGGAACAAAAAACCGAACACATACTAAAAGCAGCCATTTTATTGGAACGTCGGGGAAAAGCGTTCTACAAACGCGTGGCCGATCAGGCTCAGCTGCCCGAAGTCAAGGAATTTTTCCAGATTATGGCGGACGAAGAAGACAAGCACATCGAAATTCTATCCGACCAGTTCAAAAGCTTACGAAAAGATAACCGCCTGACGTCTGGTGACTATGACAATACGGCCCTCGAAAAGGATACCGCCGGCATCCTTTCGAAAGAACTAATGGAGAAGATTTCAGCGGCCGATTTTGAAGCTGCCGCCGTCTCAGCCGCCATGGCCATGGAACAAAAGGCCATCAGGCTTTATTCCGAAAGAGCTGACTCTACAGACGATTCCGAAGAAAAAGCGCTCTATTCCTGGCTTGCCGATTGGGAGAAATCGCATTTGGCAACATTGGCGGAAATTGATCGTTCCATTACGGAAAATATTTGGAACGACAACAGTTTCTGGCCGTCTTAGGATCCTTAGGGTTCGCGCAGAAATTAATTCACAATTTTAGGTGGCGAGTCGCCCAGCTGGCAAGGCGCAAAAATTAAAGAATATCAGGATATTCTGTATTTTTGTAACGCCGCCGGATGGGATGAATCGACGCATAAAATGTGAAGTTATTTTTGCGCGAGCCCTTAATACCGCCATTCGGTAAAACGATATCTAAAACGGAAAGACAGTCAGGACACCCCATGAAAAAAGCGGCCAACCTGGGTTGGCCGCTTTGGAAGCCGACGTTCGCCTCAATTTCGTCTCAACTCACCCGCAACCGGAAAATCAGAACCTTTCGAGCCTCAGCACAACTGCAACATTGTCGGCTAACGTACATGGTTTATGGTGGGCCGTGAAGGAATTGAACCTTCAACCTACTGATTAAGAGTCAGTTGCTCTGCCTAGTTGAGCTAACGGCCCGGATGAAAAGTGCCTTGCAAAATTAAAAATGCTTCGTATCAAGTTTTAAAAGGGTTGTCAAATGGAAAAGAATGGGGAAAAATGATGCCACAAAAAACCCAACCAAAAGAGAAAGGCCTCGCATTACCCGAGTTGCTATCCGGAACACTGCAAAAAAGATACAAGCGGTTTCTGGCCGACATACAACTGGATACCGGTGAAACCATCGTTGCCCATTGTCCCAACTCCGGAAGCATGCAAGCATGTTCCCAGCCCGGCCGGCCAGTATGGGTTTCGCAATCCGACAATCCCAAACGGAAACTGCAATACACCTGGGAACTCATCGAGATGCCCACGTCATTGGTGGGCGTCAACACCTTGCTGCCCAACCGCCTGGTATTTGATGCCATCCACCACAAACAGGTTCCCGGGTTCTGTGACTATCCTGAACAAAAACGTGAAGTATCCGTCGCAGGTGGATCCAGGCTTGACATAATGCTCCAAAGACTCGGCACCCCACCCTGTTATATTGAAATTAAAAACTGCACACTTGTTGACAAGGGTGTTGCCGAATTCCCGGATGCCGTCACCAAACGGGGGCGTAAACATCTTGAAACGCTTCGGCACCTGGTCAGTGAGGGGAACCGATCCATTGCGTTTTTCCTCATTCAACGCATGGACGCCCGTGTGTTTCGACCGGCAGATCAAATCGATCCCGAATTTGGAAACGCCTTGCGCTGTGCGGTCGAAGGCGGCGTTGAAATGATGGTTTACGATGTAACCCTCTCCCAAACCCGCATCGCTCT
>JAFDDL010000262.1 GCA_019310865.1 Deltaproteobacteria bacterium
AAAAAGCGGTTTAAACAGTGGCGGGCGTGTCATACGGCATTATCGCCGTTTGCACGGCTCTTAAATTTTGAAAATGTCCTTATATACCGATTGGCCATGACCGGTGTCTTCAAGACAATGGGTTTATACACCCGTGGGGTGAAAAACGCCCTTGATGTAAAGGTTAAAGAAATATCGCTTAACTTACCGAAATTCCCGGAATCACTCAGCCCGTATAAAATCTTACTTGTCACGGACCTGCACATAGACGGAATCGATGGCCTGACTGAGACATTGATTGAACTGGTTCGCCCACTGCAAGTGGATCTGTGTCTGTTGGGTGGTGATTATCGCATGGAGATGTACGGAGATTTTTCATCCGCCAATGAGAAGTTGGCGCAGTTCATTCGCCATGTCCGGGCAACGGATGGTATATACGGCATACTGGGTAACCACGATTGTATTGAAATCGCACCGGATCTGGAGGATGCAGGACTGCACATGTTGATAAACGATGTGGTTCGAATCGAAAAAAACGGATCGGTTTTAAATATCGCCGGCGTGGACGATCCTCATTATTATAAATGTCATAACCTATCTACGGCGTGCGAAAAAGTCGAACCGACGGATTTCTCCGTATTATTGGCCCATTCCCCGGAAATCATCCACGACCTAAATGGATTCCCAATCGATTTATGCCTTTGCGGCCACACCCACGGCGGTCAGATACGATTGCCGGGCATCGGGCCTGTGTTTACCCATTGCAAAACAAAACGGGCCTTTACCAGCGGTCTTTGGCAATACAACGGCGTAACCGGATACACATCCACCGGTGCAGGATCTTCCGGGATTCCGGTACGATTTAACTGCCCCCCGGAAATTGTGCTGCTGACGCTCACATCTTAATAGGGGACATTCTAGTTAATGTTTGCTGAAAAATCGATTTGACATAGACATAAATGTGGATTAATATAGCTATTAGAATCCACATTACAGGGGTACATTATGAGAACTGTCCAGATGACTCTCGATGATGATCTTGTCAAAGCGGTTGACCGTGTTTCGAAGCAGCTTCATACAAGTCGTTCTGCTTTCACACGAAATGCGCTTCGTGAGGCGCTTGCTCGCCACAACCTTGAACTACTGGAGCGCAAGCACCGCCAAGGGTACTTACGGAAACCAGTAGCTGCCGATGAGTTTTCGGTTTGGGAAACGGAGCAAACTTGGGGTGACGAATGAAACACGGCGAGATCCGTTGGTACAAATTCACCCGTCCGGATAAAAAAAGGCCGGTTCTCATCCTGACACGGGATTCAGTGTTGGAATATCTTGGTGAAGTAACCATAGCTCCCATTACAACCACGGTCCGCCAGATAGCGTCCGAGGTCTTTCTTTCGAAAGCGGACGGTATGCCCAGGGATTGCGCTGTTAACTGTGACCACCTACAAACTGTCTCAAAAGGAAAAATCGGCTCCTTGATCACTTCCTTGCCCCCTGCAAAGATGGCTGATGTTGGGCGGGCAATACGCTTTGCCCTCGATATCTGATTTTACCTGTCCGACTATTCGACAAACGACCAAATGACGTCCTCATAACCTTTTTTACAAGTACGCAATAGGCGGCAACCCCTTTCGGCGCCTTAGCGACTCGAGCATGCCGACTGTTCCGGTCATCATGTTGTCCCCCCAGGGAGCGCCCCAGGTAATCGGCAACTGGGAGTTGACCATCAGACGGCGTTTGGGTCCGGTGGCAATGATGGATTCGATGTTGGAAAACCCAACTGCTTTTCGCAGGTAAGCCCCGTGACCGCCTTCGGCGAGAATTTGCGTATGGTTCACCTTGCCGTCTGAAAGGTCCACAAGCAGAGCATCCAGCCGCTGCCGGGTAATGTCCGCGGTATGATATTCCAGCATGGCGGCCAGGGCGTCTTTCTCCATGACGGCCGCAACGGTGTGGGACGTGGCGATATCGAGCACCAAGACCGGCTGTTCGCCTCCGGCATGCCGATCCTGACTGGCTCCCACAACAGCCGCCATGCCGCTGTCCATGACATAAACCTCCCGGGTATCGAGACTTTCCGCCGTTTTCACCATGGCGCGTAAGCGATTAAAAGATTCGGGTATCTGGTCTGAGGAAAAAAGCAACTCATGGGGGTAAGGCGATCGGTCAAGAAGCTCCCGAAACAGATTGTGTCGAAAATCGAGGTGAGAAACACCTTTGGGGGCAACTCCGTGATCCTGCCCGCAAAGCGTCACGGCATCAAAGGTCAATGGCAATCCCAGTCCCGAAACAATGCGATTAAGGCGATTTGGCTCCACATCGCCAATTTCCACTTGCGTAAACTTCGAATCGGCGATTGCCTGGTTCAGTTTCGCCTCATCGGCCACAACCAATCCCCAGGACCGAACCCGATCCATATCATGGTGCAGGGTCGCAGCCGCCGATGGGGAAATGATCACCTCATCTTGCTGTGCCCGCTCTTTGAGTATTCGCGTTACCGAACCGCCGCCCATTTCCACACCGGTTACCACCAGCGGGCCCTGGGTCTGATTGATTTGATCCGCAATAGTGCGCACCGGCGACGGTGCCACGGCCTTGAAATGCGCCCCGTTTTGGGTGTCGACCCACAGGATGTCCATGGTGCCGGCACCGATGTCAATCATCAAAAAACGGCTCATGGGGCAGGTTCCTTCTCTTTAATTTTTTTAAGAAAATCGTCGGGCAACGGCAGGGACTTTTGGGTGGTTTGGTCGACATATGCCCAGACCACCTCGCTTTTCACCAGGGTGGTATCGATTTTTTCAGAAAAAATATTCACTTCAAAGACGATGCTGGATCTGCCGATGCGTTTGATTCGAAGGCCGGTGTAAATGACCGCATCAAAACCAACAGAGTCCAGATAGTCCAGCGACACATGAACCACATGGAAATCGGCACCCGTTCTTTCCACATGCTCATTGATATCAAACGGCAAACTGCGAATGTAATCGTAGATGGTTGTGTCGATATAGATCAGGTAGTTGCCGTAAAACACGATTCCCTGGGCATCTGTTTCGGCATAGCGCACCCGGAAAGGTGCAATAAAAGTATAATCCGTCCGGGTCATATTGTCCATTCTCCTAAATTAACCTACTGCAAGCCCTTGAGAACGCAGGGAGCTGGAGCCCACAATAAAGTTGTAAAGTCCTGTGGGCTTCAGATCCAAGGCGTCATGGGCGCTGCCGTAGTATGCCTACTGCAAGCCCTTGAGAACGCAGGAGCTGGAGCCCACAGGGTTTTACAATGGGATAAAATTCGTTTTGGGCGTTAGGCTGAGGATGAATTCAGCCAGCAGTTTCGCCGAATTCGCCAAATCGTCAATGGATACCATCTCAACCTGGGTATGCATATAGCGATTGGGAATACCCACCAACCCCGCTGCGACACCGGACTTGTTGATCTGAATCGCATTTGCATCCGTACCGGTCGCGCTGGGTGCACCCTCGACCTGGTGGGGAATTTTCTTTTTTTGGGCAGCCTTAATCAGCAGATCGTAAACAATGGGATTGATATTCGGTCCGCGCGATATGATTGGCCCCTTGCCCAGACTCACGTCCCCAACCTCCGCTTTTTCGTTGCCCGGATAATCCGTGGCATGATCGACATCGATGGCGATTCCCACATGGGGATCGATCTCAAAAGCAGACGTCCTGGCACCGCGCAGGCCTAGTTCTTCCTGGACCGTTGCCACGCCATAGACAGCCACCTGGGGTCTTTTTTTCGAAGCAGCCAGCAACCGAAGCGTTTCGCACATGATAAACACACCGGCTTTATCATCCATACCGGGACCGGACACCTGGTTGTTTTTGAGCTTGAGTAGACGCGAATCAAATGTAATGGGATCACCGATTGATACCAATTTGGCCGCGTCTTTTTTACTCGTTGCACCGATATCGACAAAGAGTTTATTCAATTGAGTAACTTTTTTCCGCTCTTCCGGTTTCAGCAGGTGGATCGCTTTTTTACCGATGATTCCGGGGATGGCTTTCTTTCCGGCATGGATCCAGACCTTGGTTCCGGGCACAACGCTATCTTCGATCCCACCAACAGCGGAAAAATAAATAAATCCCTCATCTGTAATGTACCGAACCATAAACCCGATCTGGTCACAATGGCCGGCCAGCATCACCCGCAGTTTTGCCTGTGGATTGATGACGCCGATAACGTTGCCATGGACATCGGTTTTGATACTGTCCGTATATGGCTTTAGAAAATCACGGACAATTCGCATCCCCGGTTGCTCAAATCCGGAGATGCTCGGAGCTGCAATCAGGTCTTCCAGTAGCTTAATATTTTGCGTTTTCATATGTGTAAATTCCCCCTAAATCCCGAATCTTCGGATAAAATGAATCCTTTGGGTTCAATTTTGCTGACCAGAAAACCAACCTCGTCCATATGCGCCAATAACGCCACCCGCGGCCCCTTTCCCGGAAGATGGCCGATCAGATTACCCATTGCACCGGATGTAATATCAGCCTTCAGCTGCTGCATCTGCTCGGATGCCAGCTTTCTAACCTGTTCCTCCCTGCTGGGAACACCGGGCGTTCTTATCAATTGTTTCAGTAACGAATAATCCATCCGTTTTCTCCAATAATTTGATCACACGGTTCAAACCATCAAAATCCACACCATTGCGAACATCAATATAATAGATATGGGTGTAAACGAAAACAAATTGTCGCAAAATCTTCAGGTTTAATACCGGAAATTCGGAGCGATGTACATTAAAATGTTCATGCTTGCTCTCTGCGACGATAATCCAATTACCTTGCGGCCAGCTGGCACAAAACATGACCGCACTAGACGTGAGGTAAAAATGGAACCTGAAACCCGCAGATTTTTGCATGGGATCACTTAAAGTTTGAAAAAATTCCTTGTATAATATAAAAAAATAAGATAATTATCTTATTGTCAATGTGTTTATGTTCTTACGTGCCCTGCAATGGACCATCAAAGAACATAGGGCTCGCACAGGAAAGCGAACCCATAGTTATTTTCAATCGCAAAAATCGATTCGAAAAAGAATGTATTAAGAACGGGAGGTCATACAATGCCAATTAGAAATGCGGAATCGACCAAGCAGCAAATTCTGGAAACATATCAGGAAAAAACCAAAGGGTCTGCCGAACAGAATAAAACGGCCCGACGCTTTTTACCGGGCGGCGATACCCGGGCAGTCGCCTACCATGCCCCCTACCCTTTTTTTGCAGCCAGCGGGAAAGGTTGTTGCCTCTACGATTGCGACGGAAACGAAACCATAGACTTCGTCAACAACTTTACCGCATTGATCCACGGGCATGCCCATCCGCATGTGGTGGAAGCCCTCGTGGCACAGGCCGGAAAGGGAACGGCACACGGCGTTCCAACGCAGCTGCAGTATCAGCTTGCCCAAATTATATGCGATCGGGTGCCTTCCATGGACTCGCTCCGGTATTGTAACTCCGGCACCGAAGCGACCCTTTTTGCCATGCGCGCAGCAAGGGCCTTTACGGGCAAAAACGGTTTTCTCCGCATGGACGGTGGCTACAACGGAAGCCATGACTTTGTGGAGGTCAACATCACGCCGGATATGGCCGCGGAAGATCTGCCCGCTCCTACGTGTGAAAAAGGTGTGTCGGATTCTGTTTTAAACGACATATACATTGCACCGTTTAACGATTTGGAGAAAGCGGAACGTATCCTTGTGCAAAACAAGGATCATGTTGCGGCGATTCTCATGGAACCCATGCTCGGAGCCGGTGGCCTGGTTATGCCGGCACCTGGGTACCTGCACGGCATGCGGGCGTTAG
>JAFDDL010000007.1:0-8045 GCA_019310865.1 Deltaproteobacteria bacterium
GATCTTGACCGCGATTTCGTTAGCCTCGGAACCGCCGGAGACCATGAATACCTTGTCCATCACCCCGCCGGTCAACTCACAGATACGCCGGGCCGCCGTTTCAAGGGCCTCAGTGGTGAAACTCAACCGAAACGCATAGGAGACCTTTCGTACCTGGTCGAGCATCACCTGGCCGAATTCCTCCAGCCCGTAACCCAGGCAATTCGTGATCGCCGGTCCGCTGGAGGCGTCCAGGTAGCGTTTGCCGTCAGCATCGTAAAGATAAATATTCTCCGCTTTGACAATCAGGGGGAGCTTGTGGTTCATGTCCACATTGAACACATGGGTTTGATCCTTCATTTGTCGAACTCCTTTGTATGAAATGTCGTTTCGCCCGTGGCATTTGAAGATGATTCCCTGGCTATAATTTATATACCTGATACTTAGACTTGCACGGTGCCCCTTTCGTCACATGCAGCGTTGGCGTATCGCATAACTCATAAATCACCGAACCGAATGTCAATACGCTCTGCGTGTCAACACAAACCGGATTATGCGGATCGTCGTGGGAACGCAAGGCCGCCTTGATGTCGCCGCTGGTCACAAGGTCGTGATGCTTCCCCAGCCGTCGTTCGAGGGCAGCATAGCGGATCTCGGAGTTACTCTCTCCTTCCTGTTGAAAAGCCGCCGATCCGATGCGCGTGTAACCATATTGCTCGAAAAAATCCTTATCCGCGTTGACGAAAGGGTGGTTCGTGTGGAACACGCGTGACATGTCCGGATCAGGAATGTAACGAACAACCTCGCCGGCTGCGCATTCGAAAGCGCCGATCTCTCCGGCATCCCCAAACGTGAAATTCTGGCCCGATGCGTGTTTGATGGACCGCACAAAATTCGCGGCCTCTTCAAAGCTCGACATCTCCAGAATCCGGCGTACGATGAAGGCCACTGGCAGACCGTCCGCGCAATGATCCAGATCAAACAGGGTGTTGCAGCAAATGCCAAGCCCTCTGCTGTTCAAGCCGGTGGTAGCGATGAGGCCTGCAACCGTTAGTAACATCACCTGATAATCACCGTAATCGACCATTAATAGAACCTGATGGCCCCGGCCCCACCCTGGAATGTCCAGGTTCTGAGCAAGATACGCAGGCAAATCCTGCTGACCAAAAACACCAAGGGCGCTGCAATTCTGCCCTGTTTCGAAATCTCTGTCTTCGGTTTTTATCTTCCCTTGGCACTCCTTGTTGCCGTATACCCACTCCTCGTCAAAGAACTGGAATGCATACATAGTTTCAAAATCGATCCCTGCACCGTCTGCAATACCATGCACTTCGTTGAGCATGCCGGGTGCCCATTTATCGATGGCGGGCTGAAAATCCGCATAGTTCAGAAAATTTTTCAAATAGTCTTCCGGATCACGCAGATAAGCCCTGTGTATCGCTGTTTTCCAGTCTTTTACCGCTTTCAGAATTCTTTCCCGCGCGACTTCTCCATATTTTCGGCCTCGTTCATAAGGCGTGCCGCTTATTTCAACAATGTCAATTTTCTGATTTTTCATTTTCCTCCCCGTTACAATTTTTTTCGGATATGCATCCAGGGCCGTCCTGGAAATAACATGACAGGTGGTAGGCTCTCCACTTTTTATATCCCTTTGATTACTTACTCGAAATCGTCACCCCGGACGCTGCCATATAAGGATACACGCCGTCGCCAAAGTTGACGGTCTCGCACGACAACGCTCGGATGTTCATCAACAGCTCCTGGAAATTGCCGCTGACCATGGTCGCGACCAGGGGATAACGCACCACGCCATCCTCCACGTAGAAGGAGCTCTTGGCCACGCCGCTGAAATCGAGCTGGGCGTTGGGGAGACCGCCAGAGTACCGCGCCAGGATGATGCCGCGCTCGGTGTTGGCGATGATCTTTTCAATGGAGGTCTCGCCCGGTGCCACTGTCATGGCGTTCACGCCCGCGGTCTGCGGCATGGCAAGCTTTTTTGAGAGGTAAAAATCGATCAAAAAATTTTCCAACACACCGTCCTTGATGATATCCACGTCTCGGGTCCGTACACCGAAAGCGTCAAAGTCGCTGCCCATAGGCAGTTCGCTTGACCTCGGTTCGTTGCGCAGCGTGAAGCTCGGGCTGGCAATCTGCGCCCCTTTCTTTTCGGTGTAGGGCGAGGTCTTGGCGAGCAGCGCATAGCCGCTCAAAGCGCCCCGTTGCTGGTCGCCGGTCAGCATCAAAGTTATCATCCCCATGCACTCAGGCGTGATTATTACATCGCCCACAAACTTTTCCGCAACCGGTTGGGGGTTAAACGAGCGGTCAGCCTCACCCAGCACCCGGCAGGTCACACCCGTGTCGAGCAGCTTTTGGAACGGCTGGTATGAAGAGACGTTGGTATAGTTCCAAGACGTCGTCTCTTCTTCATCCATGGCACTAAAAAGCGTCCCGAAGTAATAGTAGCCCCTGCGCTCGTGTTGGCAGACACCTTTGGAGTTGACAAAGCGCCGCTCGACGAGCGTGAAAACGACATTGTTCAACTCGACATTGACCTTGGGGAACATTTTAGAAACGTCATCCAAATATTCGAGCAAAGATTTGATCATCATCTCCTTGTCGAATGTCGCTGGTCCATAACTCGTCACCGGCGCCGATGGCGCCTCTATAGAGACTATGGCCTCGGTGTCGCAAAGGGACGGTTTCCAAACCTGGTTGGCCCCGTCCTGAAAACCCGCCAACGCAGCCTCCATACCAAGTTCAATGACCTGGTGGGTGTCGGCTCCGGCGAGGCCGTTAAGAACAGTCTCACCCTTACGACCATCCTTGAATATGGTCAGCTTGGCGCTGTCATTGACGTTGCTGCGCACCAGATCGATGCCTTGTCTGGTAGCCTGTATTTCAAAAAAGGTTTGTTCCTCGACGAAAACCTGGGCGGCGTCTGCACCGGCCGTGAGCGCCTGGGTGACCAAGGCCCACGCAAAGCCCAAACATGGCGTTAACGTTGTCATCAATGGCCTCCTATGTTGATCTTGCACTTGACAGCCGGCCCACCACCCCCAACCGGCATTACTTGCTTCTTGCCGCACATACCACCGGCGCCCCACGACATTTCATCGCCGACGTGGGTCACCGACTTAAGCACGTCAAAAGCCATACCGGAAATGGTAGTGTCGCGGATGGCGCGACCGAGTTCCCCGTTCTTGATTTCATAGCCACAGTTCACGGAAAACATGAACTCGCTCGTCTTGTCCGCCTGACCAGTTATCCCGCGGCGTTTAATAAAGTAGCCATTGTCAACGGCCGCGATCATATCCTCGAACTTGTCCGTGCCCGGCGCAATGATGGTGTTGCGCATGCGCACCAATGGCTCGTCGCTGAACGCATATGCCCTTGCGTTGCCCGATGGTATCATGCCAAGCTCGCGGGCAGTCTCTTTGTTGGTTAGAAACTCCTTCAGCACACCCTTTTCGATGATTGTTACGTCATGGCACGGCGTACCCTCGTCGTCCACGTGGATGGCGATACCGCCCTGACCGTCGGGCCCCCTTCCAGCGCAGTCCATCAGTGTAACTTTCTCGGAAGCTACCTGTTTGCCCAGGTTTTGTCCGGCCACCGACCCGGCAAGTACCGCGTCCCCCTCGCATGGATGACCAATAGCTTCGTGGGCCAAGATGCCGGCCAGAGCGGACCCGAGCACGACATCGTGATAACCGGCCTCGGGATAGACTCCCTGCGCCTTGGCGCGCAGGTCCCTATACAACTCTTCCATAGGCTCGTAGAAACTTTCCAGGTCCGCGAATTGATCCTCCATATCGCCAAAGCCGCCCACAAAATCCGAGATGTTCACCAACCCATCGTCCGCCTGCACCGCCATAGTGACGATAAAATGACTGTGTGGCGCGTAGGAATAAGTACTGGCGCCTTCCGAGGTCACCAGGGCCTTTTCGAGCGCCAAGCTTTTCATTTGCAATCCGACGCTCAACAAGTCCGGATGTGTTTGGGTAAGATAGTCGTTCAGAGAACGTACCACGTCGACTCGTTCACTGGCCGAAAAACGCGGTTTCCGGGTCCGATAGTCGTAGACACCGGTACCGGGGGGTGTCGAGGGCAGGGATTTTTGAGCCCGCTGCGGCTGGTCGCGGAACAGTCCCACGTTGGACTGAGCCTCCGTGATGACCTGGCGGATGGCGTCATCGCTGTCGTCGGGCGCGGACGCGAAGCTGTAAACGCCATACCGATAGCAACGGGCCGATATGCCCCCGGTTGTGTTCGTTTCATTTTTCGTCAGATTGCCGTTCTGCATTTCAATAGATGCGACATAGTTGTTGTGCAGCCTGAGTTCCGTATAGCCGTCAAAGGCTGCAGCATGTCGTGAAATTCGTTCAAGCATGGTCAAAAGCCTCCAGCAAATCGACCTGAACCGTCATGTGAAAATCCCTTCGCCTGTGTGGATTTATATCAAATTAGTCCTCGGTCTGTTACCTTTTGTTGCAACTCGAAATTTTTATAAACTCGATATTCATCGCCCGTTCCGTGCTGATATACATTTTGTCCTTTTCAAACCTTATGGTAACCATGTAAAAAACTGTATCGATATAGATGCCGTTATCATATTTTTGAAAAGGCATTTCACCTGTTTTATTATTGCACAGGATCAGCGCATTTTCAGTGAAAACCACATCATGTACGGCATCGAATTCAGTGCCGATATATTTCCCGGCATACTTCCTGTCCGCATCAGGCACGGCAATAGCATGTATTTTTTTCGCGCATTCTTTGTTTCCATATCCTCCATATCCATATAAGGAAACCCAGATATTTCCTTCCCCGTCCAAAGAAAGTTTCATGTCCATATCCACAATGACATATGTATTATCGCTTTCTTTCAGGACTTCCAATTTCCCCCCCGGCAATGACAGGAAAGTACCTTCTTTTGATTTTTCAAAGGAAGCCTTCATTGCCCACTTCTCGATATAATACATGCCGGACATATCTATATCATCCGGTATTTTTTGAAGGGTTGAATCGGTATCGGGAAGGCTGAGAACGATATTCATCGTCTTTTTCACAAAACGCATGGATGCAAAGTCACCTCTGTTGGAAAGAAGCAAAACCGCCGTTTTCTCTTCAGGAATGGTATATATAAACGCTCTGTATCCCGCATCGGATCCGGCGTGCTCGACAGCAAGCTTACCCTGGTGATCATGCACGACGAACCCAAATCCATAACCGGTTTTATATCCGTTTTTACACACATGCGGGGTGAAGGCCTTCTCTATGATCTCTTTGGGAAAAATTACCGGATTCATCAGCTCCTCCGCCCACTTGGTCATATCCTTAACCGTTGTGAACAGGTTGGTGCTTCCGTAAGTGGAGTGAACAATCGGACAATTCAATATGCCTTCAGGCGAAACCGTATAGGCTTCCGCCTTGTTTTTTATCAGCTCAAATTTCCTATCGTGGAAAAAAGAGTGGTTCATCCCGAGCGGTTTGAATATGGTTTCATCCACATACTCTCTGAAAGACCTACCCGTAACTTTCGCCACAATTTCAGCCATCAGACAGTACGTAAGATTGCAGTACGTAAAAACCGTATCCGGCTCGAAGTTAAGGTCTTTCTGCCTTTTAGCCATTGTCATAATCGTATCCTGTATGAATACGTCGTCCATTGCGATACCATTAAGCATCCCAAACACGATATGGCTTCTAAGGCCGCTTACGTGATGCACCATATGCCGGATCGTAATCTCGTGATCAAATTCGGGAAAGTAGTCGAGGTATGTTTTTACCGGAGCGTCGAGATCAATTTTCCCTTCCTCGGACAAAAGGAGTATGGCAAACGCGGTGAACTGCTTGCTCACGGAACCCACCTGCAAAACAGAATCGAGGGTTAGCGCAAGGCCATACTCGAGGTTCGCCATGCCATACGCTTTGGCGTATTCCGTCTTTCCGTTCCGTGTTACGCCGACAACCACACCGGGTTTGTCACTCGTGTTGAATTCATTGAACAATTTGTCGAGTTTCTGTAATTTTGCATCGAACATCGGAATCTCCTTTGTGGCTTGGAACGAAACAAGGTATGAAGCGGGAAAAAAGGGAGGAAGGGTCACCCTCCTCCCCGATTGTACTCTGAATGCAAACTGGATCAGAACTCGGCAATGAACCTCAATCCGATGGTCCGCGGGCGAACGTATGAGTTGTAGATTATGGATTGGATATTGGGTACCTGTCGTACTTTCAAAATCGTGCCATCGTTATCAAACAGGTTATCAGCGAACAGGTGGACACCCCAGGATTTACCTTCAACACCAATGCTTGCGCTGACCTGGTCAAAGGACTCGTTCTTCAGCAACTCTATATTTTGGGGATTAGAATGAGTTTCCGTTCGATATGTATACGATGCCCGGATCGTACCGAACAAAGTGTCGGTCAGCGGTTTTGCATATTGCGTTGCGATGTTGATTTTCCACTTCGGTGCATAGGGAATTTTATTTCCTTTTTCAGCAATGTTTTGGCCGAGGGCGTCCTTGACATTTTCTGAAATCTCGGCATTGGTATAACCCGTACTCAGGTTTGCCGTCCAGCCTTTAACCGGAAGGGCTGCAAACACCTCGAGCTCACCGCCGAACGAACGAGCCGATCCGGCATTGCCATAGAAAGTTTGTAACCCATCGGGAGTTCTAAATAGGAGCTGCAAGTCGGTCCAATCATTGTAATAGATATAGGCATTCAAGGTAACGCCTGACCACGTGGTCTTTACACCGCCCTCATAAGACCATAGTGATTCGGGACCAAAGTCATTATTGATACCGTATTGCGGACGTGTAATAGCGCCGATGTTGGTGCCGCCATTCCGAAAACCTCTCGCCGTCTTAAGGAACACCAGAATGTCGTCATTGGGCTTCCAATTCAGAGTGACTTTCGGTGTAGTGGCACTATCATCACCGGATACGATGTCTGGAATCCCGATTCTAGTCGGGTCATCACCGAAGATGAACGACGGAACAAGTAGGATATTCGTAAGTTTCCGGTCGTCGACGTAATAACGCAGACCGGCCCCCAATGAAAACTCGTCGGTCAACTCATAATCGACATCCGCGAATAATGCATAAGCGGTCGATTCGGTTTCATAAAAGACTCCATTCGTATCAGCCAGTGTAAAACCGGGAATCCCGAAAAAATCATTCAAAACAAATTCTAAATCGCCAAAACCTCCGCGTGTATTGTCCTTGTAGAAACCGCCGATAGTCCAGTCGAACCTCTCATCGCCATTGGACACAAGGCGAAGTTCCTGGGTAGAGAGCTCTGCAGTTAGATCTTGACGTTCCGCACCAGTCCCACCTGATGACAGAGCGCCAAAGAATATTGGCACAAAGGGTGAAAGATCAGTAATAGCGTCCAATTCATATCTAAAGTGCGAGGTCGAGGATACCAGAGATGCAACGCCGATATCGTAGGTAAGGGTCAGGTTGTAAACAGAGTATTCGATATCCCTATAGTCATTTTGAGCCTGCGGGCCGGCAAAGGGCTCCAAATCCCGTGGCCTGAGCACGCCAAGAGTCGACTGTAGTTGATTTTGCGGTATATCTTGGTCCTGATAAAAGAAGGAACCTTCCACGGTCAATTTCTCATTCGGTGTCCAAAGCGCGGCAATACGTGTAGAAAGCTGTGTGACTGCGTTTGCATCTTCCTGGTTGAGGTCCGGTATATCGATCCATCCGTCCTGATCCGAATAACTGACACTCCCTCGCAGGGCCAGCTTGTCTTCAAACAGTGGGGCGTTGATCATGCCTTTTACTGAATAATTAGCCCCGCCCATTTCGGTTGACGAGATATCGCTCGCCACCCGGGCCGAATATTCAGTGGTATCCGGCTTATTGGTGATAACCCGTATCGTGCCCCCCATCGAACCTTCCCCGAACAGCGTTCCCTGCGGACCCCGAAGCACCTCAACGCGTTCCACATCCCACATCGCAATTTCGGGCATTGCAGCTGAAAACGAGGACATCGGTACTTCATCAAGATAATAGCCGACGGCTGCCGTTGTTTCGAGCCCCCCCGCC
>JAFDDL010000007.1:8074-36287 GCA_019310865.1 Deltaproteobacteria bacterium
GTACCATCACCGACACCAACAGTCTCCAACCCGCCAATCACGTTACCTATATCTTGAATCGAATTGATGCCTGAAGACTCCATCATTTGACCGGTCAGCGCATAGATTGAAATTGGCACCTCCTGCAGTTTTCGGGGACGTTTGGATGCGGTAACGATAAGTTCCTCTAACATATAATCGCCGCTGGTTTCGCCTTCAGCTTTTTCAGCCTCTGGCTCCGACACTTTGTCATGTTGAGTTGCCGTGTCGGTATTTTTCGCCTCTGAAGCAGCTGAGAGCGGTTCCGCTTTTTTATTTGAGGCTGTGGATACATCGGCCTTGGGTTGAGGATCCACCTGCGCTTGTTGGTGGTCTTTTAGTATGGCTATTGTTTCTTCGCCGGTTTGCTCAAAAACCAGCCCAGTATCTTTCAGCATGATTTCTAGGGCCTGAATCGGAGAGTATCGTCCGGCGACTTTATTGACTTCAATCACACCTAGATCTTCGAATTTATATACCAGGCTTAAATCTGTCTGGTCGGCAAACTTTTTCAGAGCGGATTTAACATTTTGAGGTGGAATCCTGAACGAAAATCGATCATCTCCACTATAGGCGTTCGTGTTCAATGTTAAAATCATACTGACCAGGATGAAAGTGATGATCTGGAACTTACTAAGGAAACAACCCTTGCCGATCGTTACACATTTTGGGAACATCTCGTCCTCCATTAGTTTTCTAAGATTAATAAACCAAATGTAATGTCTTGACCAAAACTGGAAACAGGCGCCGATTCCTACTCATAAAACGTTTCACCTATTGATTTTTGCACCATTTTTTTTGATCAATCTGGTTATCTTTTAAAATTCAGTATGTTGTGAGAAAAAAATTTAACATTTTCCCTTAGTAAGCCTCGCCCTGCGCGGAGATGGTTCCTTCGTGAATGCCGGATTTAAATTACAACGAAACATTTTTTCCATTTTGTTGGTGCAAATCAATGGTGGTCGTACGTTTTATATATAGGGTGGTGGTATAGGGTGGTGGTATAAACAGATTACGCCACCCTATAGGAAGGTATCAGAGACTGATAAGCGGTTTGCCTCCTTGCATATCGTCTGGTTATGGGTTATTAGTTAAAGGGACTGGTCCAATTCAGATATCTGACATGGTAGCGAAAATAAACAACAGGGCAACAGCATTGAAAACGACGGACAACCAACTAGAAATGGGGTCGCCTAAACCGTCTTCTGTGCTTGCGCCGCAAACGAGCCAACAGTTGAACAAGCAAATAAACGAAGCGCTTGATGCCCTCTACAGAAAACATAACTCAAGCCTTCGGGCGTTCATTTCACAAAAACTCAATTCAAATGAAGAAATTGATGATGTGATCCAGGAGGTCTATTATCGTCTGATTCGACACCCTAGGCTCAACGAGTTGGAACTGAGCTTCTCACTGTTGTGCAAAATAGCAGCGAATATCATAATAGATTGTTGTCGCAAAGAAAAGGTCCGCGCGATAAATACCCGAGTTTCTTTTGATGAACTTGAAATAAAATCACCCATGCCGTCACCCGAACAGATGTTAAATTCAAAAGAGGGAATTGCCATCATCAGGGACGCAATTCAAAGGCTGGATAAAAAAAGCCGGCAGGCGATTATCCTGCACCGTTTCAAGGGTATGACCTATAAAAAGATCGGCAAGGAAATGGGTATATCGATCAGCATGGTAAGAAAGCATATTGTGAAGGCCTTACGCCAAATATCGAAAGAAGTTGAAGAGTCTTATGAAAAAAGAGCCTGAAAAACATAAAATCGACGATACAAAATTAACGGAAGCCGGTGAATGGGTTTTGGAAATGCATTCGGATTCCACATTAACTAAGCCTGTGGACAGGTTAAAGGACTGGCTTTCCCAGGATCCTATAAACGAGTCGAAACTGGATCTGGTAAATTCCGTGTGGAATTGCCTTGATGAACTGAAAGATGATCCCCTGACTGTTCAAACGATCGAAAAAAGTATGGCAAGGGAACGAGTCGTCTCAAAAGAATCATGGTTTAAAAAGCTCAATATGCGTTTCCCTCGAATCCGATACGCGGCAGTGGCCGTCACGGTTCTGCTGACCATCGGAGCCATTTTGTTGACAGGATCCAATGTTTCCGTTGATGAGAGGTTTCGAACCGCCACGGGCGAACAAAAAAAGATCTTACTCTCTGATGGATCCACGATTCATCTTGACACAAACACCATTGTCACAACGTCTTATAGCAAAATTCTACGTCACATTGAACTCGATATGGGTCAGGCCTTGTTTTCCGTTGCTCACGAACCGGATCGCCCGTTCATCGTTACCTCGGGTCAGATCACGGTTCGCGCCATCGGTACGGAGTTTAACGTCTACAAGAGAAAAGAGGGTAAAGTCTACATCGCCGTATCAAAAGGGTGTGTCCAGGTTAGCCGGGAAGCGGAGGCCGCTCCTCCGATGAATGTCGTTTCCCTGTCGAAGGAAGTTCCCCCGCCATCAACAGTGACTCAAAAACACGCCACTGCCTCACCACCTGTGCGCCGTCACTTGTACAGTGAGATAGTTAGATCGGGCCAGGAAATTGTGGTTGACGAACAAGAAACCGACTTTGACGTAAAGCCTGCTGACACGAGCAGGATCAGTGCATGGAAGGATGGCCGGTTGGATTTTGAGGATATGCTCTTACCCGATGTCATAGACGAACTCAACCGCTACCTGACACAAAAGTTCGTCATTGTCGATGAACGACTGACTGACGTCACTATCAGCCTGTATTTCAAGATTAGCAATCAAAAGGATTTTATCCACACGCTCGCAAAGGTGCTCCCCATTACATATCACATCACTGCCGATGGGCGCGTTGAGATTTCGAAAAAAGAGGTCTGAATCTGCTCGATATCCAAAACATCGTATTCTGAAATATAGTGATTATTTTGATGCCTTAAAATGGTAAGTGGCTTTGTGATAGCCATTTTCGATCCATGCTAGCATCGATTTCAACGTTTAGTGAAACATAAAGCATGGGGCGCTTTTGGAATTCAGCGCCGCCGCCGATCTTGGTCGGTTTGAACTGAGGAGCAAGCTGTGCCATTTTGGCGAAGTTCCATAAGAGAAATAGGAGTTGTCAAACAGCCAATCAATTCGAACAGACTTGATCTACAGGGCTTTTTACGAAGACGCGCAGGCACATACGAATCCCGCGAAATCATACGGGCCTGTGCTAACCGGATAGGCATGGTTAGTTAATTACAGAGGCAATATTTTTCTTAGTTGCACCCATTGCCAACAAAGATTTTATAAGGAGGTCCAATGACACGGACGGATCTCCTTGTTCCATCTTTGCGACTCGGGATTGACTGGATCCGATAATCTTGGCCAACTGGATTTGTGTCATCTGTTCTTTCTTGCGGCGCATAGCCAATTCACGGCTGAGGGCTAATTTCAATTCAATGTATTCCACCTCTTGTTCGCTCAAACCAAGGAATTCATCCACGGATCCAACCCTATATCCTTTGGCCTCAAGAAGTCTTTTCTTTTTTTTATCCATTTTTAATCCCCCTTTATGTCTGTCTCATAACGCTTAATTCTTTCTTTGCAGACGCTGATTACGAATTTTGGGGTCTGATTTGTTTTTTTATTAAAAACTTCAAGTATCAAAATCAAGTCTGAATAAATCCGATAAACAATCCGCCACGTCACATCCTCATCATTTATTCTCAATTCATGGCATCGGGTGCCAATCGTCGGCATCGGCCGCGAATGCGGTAATACGAGTTTTATGCCCTTTTGAAGTTGGCGGAGCAGGTAGCCTGCCTCAATCCTCGCATTTTGCGAAAACGGTGGTGTTGTTATTTCACCGTGGAGCCAAACTAATGGTTTGTCATTGGGACTCATGCTTTATTGAATATGTCAGAACTGACATTTTGTCAAGCGTTATCATTTCACAATATCGAAGGGGCTTGAAGCTTTCGTGTGATCAAAAACATAACATCTTTATGGCCTCTGCTTGTCAAGAATAAAAGTCCTTATAAATCGAGGGAGGCGGGGCTATATTCATACGAATCTTTCATTCGATAAGCGACACTATCATCAGTGCTACAAAATAAAGAAAGAGCATCGCTTCAATGGGCCCGAGGTGCCCGGGTGCCCGAGGTTCGGACCATGGACCATGCCTGAGTGCAGCTTTTTAATATCCGTTTCAGCGATTTTATTAATCGTTTTCCCCAGTTTTTCGGAAAAGATCTTGAGAAAATAATGTGCCGGTAGAGGATTGCAAATCTATCTATAATTTCTTGACATGAAAGGGGTTACATTTTAGTATAAATAAATAGTTTTTTGTAGATATATTCATGTTATAGTAGCTCATTAAAGAAAATGATAAGAAAATGAAACAGGCAAGACAAAAACAACCTCAGATATCGGCACACGTGAGTGAAGGAACAAAATCGAAATTGGATCGCCCTTCTCAAGCGCGAGGGATGCGAAAAGCATTTGTTTTGGAACAGGCCCTTTTATACCACTTTCGAGCCCTCGAGGAATTGCCGGAAGAGGCGTTTCTTCCCCAACGACTGGTGTTATCTCAGAACTCCTTTAATAAATTAGCTGAATTTGTGGACAATCCTCCCTATCCCACAGGAGCCATGCAGGAGTTGATGGATGGAGTATCAGATAAGACCGTTGCGAAAAAATGACAACCGGAAAGGGTTTGAAAGCGGTCAGGCGGATTTGGATCAATTTTTACAGACAATGCGCCCAAACCAGCCGGACATTATTCCCAAGCCATCGAGCACGACGGGCTGCTTTATGTGTCCGGCCAGTTGTCGATTAACCCCCATACGGGTCCCATCGACTCAAAATCCATAAGGGATCAGGCCCAACTTGTTCTCCAAAATCTCAAGGCCATATTAGAGGCTGAAATAATCACAACATACCGTTCCAATGAAGAAGGGACAATCACATGACGACTCAGATTGACTTGCTGATTAAAAACACGTTGATAGTAGATGGCAGCGGAAATACGCCTTTTATCGGTGACATTGCCGTCCAGGGCGACAAGGTATTTGCCGTGGGCACGACCCCACTTGACGCATCTCATATTATTGACGGCACGGGCCTGGTGACTTGTCCGGGATTCATTGATCCGCACAGCCATGCCGATATGGCTATTCTAACCCATCCGCCTGCGGAAAACCTGGTCATGCAGGGGATCACCACCTTTATCGGCGGAAACTGTGGGATGAGCTGGGCCCCTTTCAAAAAAAGCGCCTATTTCGAAGAACTGATGACTTTTACCGGATCGGGCATGACTGTTAACTGGGAATCATTCCCGCAATGGCTCTCAACGGTTGAAAAAACCGATATTGCGCTGAATTATGTGCCGTTTGTCGGCCACCAAGCCATTCGCGTGTCAGTAATGGGAGACGATTTTAAACGGCTCGCGACCCCTGAAGAGATAGAGAAAATGAAAGTGATTGTGGCCGAGAGCATGGAAAGCGGCGCCTTCGGCCTGACCAGCTTTGCGGATCCCGGTCCGGGTGAATATGCCTCGCGTGACGAATTGGTTGCATTGGCAACGGTCGCCCAACAATATAACGGCCTATATATGCCCCACACGCGACATATACAAAGCCAGTGGCCGTCAGATAACCCGGAAGAATATGGGTATGGCATTTTCCACGGTCCGATTGAAGATGTGTGGGTGGGTCGATACCGTGGTTATCTGGAGGCGATTGAGATTAGCCAAAAAGCTGGGATTCCACTGCACATCGTTCATCTGGCAACGGCATTTCGGTTTCCTCAACCCCATCCCGGTTACCTGGATGGGGCGGCTGCTCAAGCGACGCTGGAGATAATAGACGATGCCGGGAAACAAGGAATTGATGTGAGTTTTGATGTCATTCCCTGCAGTTCAAGCATTGCCGGCAAAATGCCGCTGATCCAATCCTTTGCTCAGTGGTTGGGCGAATCGGGAAATGAAGGGCTGGTAAAAAAGCTTGAGACGGATGAATTCAGGAAAGAATTTCATCGGGTTTACGAAATGGGCCGTTTTAAGGTCGGGATGGTTCATACCAAAGCCGATCCATACTGGATGAACCGATTTAAGGTACTATCGTGTAATAACGAGAAATATGAAGAAATGACTATCGGAGAGATTGCGGGTGCCAAAAAAGTTCATCCGGTGGATGCACTAGTAGAGCTTTTAGTTGAAGATCCTGAAACACAATGGGTCCAATTTGAAGATGACAGGGATATGCCGGCTGCCATGCCGATTTTTCTCACGCATCCACTTGCCATGCCCTGTACGGACACCATTTACGTTTTACCGGTCAATACAACCGATGCCTCTGAAATTTCGATTTATGGTATGTCGCCCATCATGTTCGGTTTGTACCCCCATTACATCGGAACTTTCGTTAGAGATGAGCGTGTTCTCAGCCTTGAGGAGGCTATCAAAAAGGCGACTTCTATGCCGGCAAAACGCTTTGGCATCCAAAATAGAGGAATGCTGGAGCCCGGGGCTTATGCCGATATCGTTGTATTTGATCTGGAAAGCATTCGGATGAAAGGTGACTTCATGAATCCTGCGAAAGCGCCGGATGGCATCAAATTTACCATTATCAATGGTAAGATCGTATATGACGGAAAGGCACACACCGGGGCATTGCCCGGACGCGTCATTCGGCGCTAATGGAAGTGGAAGGGTCAAATCTTCATTCTTGACAAAACATACAAATTTGTCTGTTCAGATTTGACAGAAAAATTCTGAGGATGTCTTACTTATCTTTATTTTGTTCAACAACCCTATAGACTTTTTGAAGTCTTTCGGTAGCGTTACCATAGAAGTTTTGCCTCAACTGTTTGAGCGCCTTTGCCGGAAGCATGCTTCTCTAATTGAAAAAGTATTGATTCTCGGTAAAAACCGGCAGCAAAAGCATAAACCGCCATGCCTATTTCGACCACATCCTCACAGCGTATGATTTGTTTGCTTAAAATTTGCGAAACGCATTGATCTTGATGTGTTAATTTGGTCGTGATTATGATGATGAAACTGGGTGATGCTTTTCGTTTCGTGCTTGCCGCGGTGGCAATGTAATTTTTAGGCAAGTTCAGTAACACTCAGCCCGTTTCGGGCCGCTGCAAGCGTCTTTATGATGGCTTTGTTAAAAGCTGAATGCTCAAACAACGAATCATACAGAATAAATGTATCACAGTTACCACACAGTTTTCACATGGCGGTACTGGAGAAGTTTTTGATCCTTTGTAATGATGGTTGCATCCATGGTCAAAGCGGATGCCACAATGATTCGATCGGCAGGGTCGGCATGAAGATTCCCCGGCAATTGAACTGATTTCACAGAAATCCTGTTATTGATCTCGATAAAATTGACAAAGGGCAACGCTTCGGTTTTGTCAATCCAGTCCGGTACATCCAGGGACAATTTCAATCGCCCTTTACTTGCAAGCAACGCCACCTCCCATGAACTGATGGTGGAAATGTAAACCGCTTTTTCGGATACAGCGGTGTCAATGGCTTTTTGGGCGTTTTGTGAAAGAAGCGCCGGGTTGCTGACCCACCAGAGCCAGGCGTGAGTGTCCAGAATAATCACTTTAAAGCCTCCCAGTCTTCCAACCCCACCGGATCGGTCGGGCCTTCGTATTGTAAGACGGACCCCCGCAAGGTTTTTAATGCCGCCATTGGGTCCTCCGTATACGGGATGATCTTTAAGACGGGCACAGAATGATCCGTAATAATCAACGCTTTACCGGTTTTTTGAACTTGCCGGAAATATTTAAGGGCGTGGGGCTTGAATATAGATTTAGATACAACATTTTCCATTATCGGCTCCTTTATGATGCTTATGACCACGGTATCATGACCCCGTGGTCATGTCATGGCCGCCTTCTCCTACCTGGACGCCCTGGCTGGTCTCTTAACTTGAACTTGAGTTAACTGATTGACATCATGGGGATAATTCCTTAAAAGATGGGTCAAAAGTCTCTTAAACAATCACTTTAGGCATCGAAAACACCCTTTTAAGGAAATCCGGATAATGGCGCGGGCTGCGCCGAAGGCAATGACGCCGAGATTTCCAACTTTGGTGTTAAGAAGGGGAAAAATTTACTTGACAATCATTTTTTTGGCTGTCATTGATTGATCAGTCAATTAGTAAGTATCCTTTTAAATTAATCGATTGATCAATTTGTTTAGAACGTTATCGAGCACTAAATTTATGAAAAGGTCCCTGTGGTAAAATTTTTCGCAAGCCTTGATCTCAAACAGATAAGCGCAGACATCGAATTGCCTATTTCTGGATGGACACTAAATAACTTACTTCATCTGTAGCTGCTTGCGAATCTGTTCATGCCGTACTTTGGTGAGTGGGTATTTCAACATACAAACAGCCGTCAATAGTGAAAATAACAGCGGCAAGAATACAAAGGTAATCAGGAGCCCGTTCACAGCCTCTGGTGAATTCTGTATAGCAGGATCAAAACCGACCTGATCGAGTACAAGATAAGAAATACCAACCGCCAACGCATTCCCCAATTTGTATGTAGTCGACATTAGTGCAAAGTAGAGACCTGATCGGTTGTGGCCGGAGCGTAACTCTTCTTGATCAACTACGTCAGCAACCATTGATCGGATCAATATTTGCGGGCCCGCAAATCCGAGCCCAACCGCTGCGGTGAGTCCCAGAAAGGCGACTAGTGACCCAGACTTGTCAATAATCAAGAACAAAAGAATCGCAAGAGCTGAATACAGGCACACTGTTATTACGGCAATGTGCTTCCCAATTAAAGAGCTCAATTTGACCCATAAGGGTACAGCAATCATGGCGCTCAAGAAGAAAACAACAAGGCCTATGCTGTCATAATTTCCAAGTAAAAATACCCATTTGGCAACAAACAGAAACATTGCAGCGGTCGAGCCCACACCAACTGCGACAAAGCATTCGGCAATAAATACGCGCAATATAGCTTTATTGCGAAGCGCTGGAATAATTTCAGAAAAGGCAAACGATGGTGCCTTACCTGCCCTGACTCTATCAGGCACAAACCAAGTGATAATGGCAACAGTAATTGGAAGTGTAACAATCAGGAAAATACCCATCGATGCTGCCTTGTCGTAGGCATCGATATCTGATAAATAACTTAGGACAGCAGGCAGTGACAGCACACCAATTGTTCCAGCAATATTCACAGACTCGCGCCAGCCAAACAGACGAGAACGATCATTATAGGATTCTGCCAGATCGGGCGCCCATGACTTGTGAGCGACATCAATCAATGTGAAACCAATAAAGAGCATAAATAACAAAAAAAACAAGTACGCTGCGGAACCGGATCCTGGTGATGGCATATAGAGGAACCAAGCAGAAAACATTAAAATCGGTGTGCCTATTACTATCCAGTGCTTCCTTCTGCCCCAACGACTTGGAAAGCGATCAATCAGAAGCCCCACCAATGGGTCGGTGACAACATCCCAAACGCGAGCTAGCATGAAGATGAAACCGACCGCGGCAAGACCCAATCCGAGTTCTGTTGCGTAGAGTGGTGGCAAATAGACATTTATCGGTATACCTACTGCAGTAATCGGAATGGTTAAACTTGAGTATGCCAGTACCCTGCTGGTACTTATTTCTCCGCTATTCGATTGGTTCACTTTATTAGACATTTGACTCACCATCAAATATCATGTTCATTCTCCAACTGAATCATAAGCTTCTGAAGCGGGACATGCTGCTGCGCAGAGTACATGTCTATTTCACCAAAGCTTGCTTGGGCAACTGTGCGCGGCATATTAAACTTTACGGCATTAGCGGCATCAAAATAGATAACATCTAAAATATTCTCAAGAGGTACTCCATACAAAGTTGCAAGTATCTCCCTATTAATAGCTTGATTTTTTTTGATCTTTTCATAGATAGATTTGCTTTTAAACATAATATCAAAAGTCACCTCGAAAGGTGATGCGTTTTTGCTGCGAACAACAGAAGCCAAACTTATCAATCCTACACTTTTTGTTTTGTTCATATTCATGCCTTTATCCAAATTCATAATAGCTAACCGGGAAATGTTGACAAGGGTCATCCACTTCCATTAAATGATAGAGATTGAACTCATAAGTTTCACCCAACGGTATTTCCAAAGGCGTAAAGATCAGACCGCAATTTCCAGAAGTAGCAATACGGCCGGAATAAGGCCCATGCAGCAAGGCGATTCTCGCTTTGGAACATACCTGCATGGCAATATCCTGTGTATCAGCCAGGACCTCAACCACGACACAAACCTCTTTCCCCGGAGTTGGGTCCGGCTCTAGAGGGCCTAAAACACCATCACGCCCATAAACATGAAAAATCATTTTGTAACGCCCCTCGAATTGAGGGTAGCTTTGCTGGGCAAAACCATTCGACATGCCCTCAAGCTCATCCAGCGCGGCAATTACATTGGGATCACGTATACCCGCAAGAGTAGTTGCGCGATAGCCGACCATCTTGGCACCTTCCAGCTTTACCGTATAAGGGGCTGACTTGAATTGGCTGCCGGACACCTTCACTCGGCGATTATCCAATTGTTCAAAGCGGCATTTGGATAAGTCTAATACCCCACCCGGTCCGGCCAATAAATAAGGATGTGACTTTTCATACATTGTATGGGCAGCCACTGACATTTCCGTGCAGCAAGATTCCCCATTTAATGGCTCCAGTTCAAAATGATCATCACGCAAGGTACCCAGTATGACCTGGGATGACGGCTGAGCACACATGCCTCCGCACTCCATGATTTTCCCCATGTGCCAGCAAAGCGCAGGATCAAAACCCTTATGAATACCGTAAGCGGCCAGCGGAACCGGATCATAAGCACGCCCGGCAATAATAACATCGACACCACGCTCTATGGGCTCAAAAAAAGGCTCAATGCCCATTTGTGCAACTACTGTTGTTGTTTTAGCCAGTTCTTCTTGGGTTAATTCCGGAACCGCTTTTCCGCAAGGCTTCACCTTACCGTCATTGAGTTTTTGTTTGACAACGTCTTTTGGAATGTCGGCATAGATACTGGCGATCTTTAGTGAGTACCCTTGCTGCGAGCATATCTCCTTTGCGATTTTTTGAATAATATCAACTTGCAGGTTCGATCCAGCCCCACCGGCAGAACTGATATAAAGTGGTATTTTATGGCGGTTGACAGCCGTGAGTAAAATTAAAAGCTCAGCACGGTAGGAGTCTGCATGACAGGTCATTGAACCGTTGCCAAGCTTTTGAGGACCACTGTCTGTCGATCCTGAGTCAGCGACCATGATGTCTGGATTACGCTCTAATCCTTTTAGAAAGTCCTCTTCAGGAAAACCATAACCCAACATACCCGTTGGCGTTAATACTTTAAGTTCTTGCATAATTCACAATCTCTCAGCGGTAATTATTAAAAGCTTAAAAAGCAAACCGGAGGCTCACGCCTATGGTTCTGGGGCGACCCACTGTAGACTGCGGGGCGCCGTCATACAAATCCACTTCCGCGCCATAATCGTAAATGATATGCTCATCAAACATATTATCGACAAACACGGTCAACTGCCAATTTTCCTGTTCAATACCGGCACGAAAATTGACGATTTCATATGCCGGCGTATCAAAGTCACTCAACAGGCTTTCAGCCGGAGCCTCACCCGTATAGGAATAGCTGGCCCGGGCAAAACCCCACAGATTTTCCGTAAGAAGGCAATTATATTGCAAGGCGGTGTTGAACATGATTTCAGCGGCCATAGGAATTGGAGTCCCAGCAGGTATCAGGTTACCTTCTACCATATAATCATCGTCAGTTTCCGCTTCAAGGAAAGTTCCCCCTACTGACCATTGAAGACCTTTAATGGGTCTTAGAAAAAATTCAACATCAACCCCCATCGTATGCGCATCACCCGTATTGTCAATGGAATCACCCGCACCTCCAGGCCCTTGTACGGTTACTACCTGCAAGTCGCTCCAGTCCATGTAATAGCCGGCCACATTCAATCTGGCACGACCATTCCAGAATGTGCTCTTGAGACCGAGCTCATAGTTGGTCAAGGTTTCGGGATCATAAAAGACCGGGGCGCCGGGCAGTAAATAAAGGTTTTGGCCGCCACTGCGAAATCCTTTTGAATATTGAGCATAGCTCATCAAATCATCTGTGAATTTGTACCGAAGCTGCAATGTTGGATTAAAGACGCTTGAGTCAGCGCTATTGGTAAAAGTACCGGTTGGGGATAGCAGCGCACTCAGAAAAAACCCATGCTCTGTTGTTGTTGCATCCTGATATTCTTTAAAATAACGTCCACCCGCTGTTACGGTAAATTTCTCCAAAAAATCATAAGACAATTCACCAAATCCGGCAAATTGCTCGTAGGTTGCTCCCGCATCCACTCTTAACGCAAAAGCTGCTGCACCGGCAAACGGTGGAAACGGTATTTGTCCTATTGCCGCAGCATAAGCGGAATCCGTAACCGGTATGGTGTGAGCATCCATATAAAATCGGGCCTTCTGTTCTTTGTAAAAAGCACCCAAAACCCACCGACAAGGCCCGTCACCTTTTGACACCAGCCGCAGTTCCTGGGAAATGGCTTCTGATTCGACAGTTTGGTCAATATACACGCCATCCGGTGTAAACCAAGTCGGCCCTGGCAACCCGAAAACGGACAAACCAGGGAAAATAGGAGTAAAACCACCCATCATGAAATTGAACCCTTCAATGGTGGAATTAAGATCAGATTGGTCTTCGGTACCTTCCACATCACGATCAAAATAGGAAGTGGACGAGATCAGATCGGCAAAAGAAAATTCATATTGTATTGTCAAATTTAGTCCCAAAAGATCATCATTAAAAGACTCCGGTGCGAGAGTGGAAAAAGTCATCGAACTAGTTGCAAAACTATACCGTTCCCTCTCAGATTTTGAATACAATACGGTCGAATCCAGGGTCAGCCTCTCCGACGGCGCAAAACGCAATGCCATACGGACCCCAATCGTTTCATCACCATTGATATCTTCTTCAATCACCGCACCGGTTGCAGGATCTGTCCGATCAATATATCCCCCCTCATCACCGTATAAGGCGACCAGTCGAATAGCCATCTTGTCTTTAATCAATGGTAAATTTAACATTCCATTGGCAGTGTAATTGTTCGTCCCATTTTCTGTATGTGAGTATGTCAATTCCACATAGTCGTCAAATTCTGTGGAATCTGGTTTATTGGAAATCATTCGGATGGTTCCGGACATGGACCCTTCACCAAATAAAGTACCCTGGGGACCGCGCAGCACCTCTACCCGGGCCATATCAAAAGTTGCAACATCCGGGAAATACCCGGCCATGGTCAACGGCAATTCATCCATGTAATAACCTACGGCTGCTCCAGGCCCCCCTTGCACAGTTGACATCTCTGCAACCCCCCGCATGGTTATTGAGCCCACCCCAGCTTGATAGTTCCTAAGTTCCACTCCCGGGACAGATTCAATCATGCCGCTGATATTCTGCGCGCCCATAAAATTCAGATCATCTGCGGAAAAAGCGGTAATTGATTGTGTAACATCCTGTAGCCTTTCTGCCCGCTTGGTCGCGGTGACCACGGTGTCTTCAAGGATATAATCATCGGTCTGGCCTCCCGGCGCTTCCTGATCGCCCTCCGTCCCCAGGGCCCCGCCGTTTGGACAAAGCGTAAAAACGGTGCTGAATAACAGACAGATACTAAGGTGGAGAAATTTCGAAATGAATGTCGATCGATTAATCTGTTCTTGTCGCATGGTTACCCTCCTTTTGCATGTTGGTGTGGATAATCAATTAGAATTAATGGAAGCTGATTACCTATACTGCAAAGGCTATGCCAGAATGCGAAAGATCAATCGCAAAACACTTATATAGCTTTTAATTCAATAGAATAAGTCACATATTGAGTTGTCTTTTTTCGTCGTACAAATTAAAAATGCATTGTTGAAACGATTATTTTGAATAATTCGTTCATACTTGATTACAGATGTTTACTTTTTGTTCAGTATATGTTAAGCAAGATTTAAATGTCAACACCTCATAAAAAAACGATGAACGACAAACGATATAAAATAGGTTTGGTTAATCCGAGCCATATGATAACAGATTATGTGCGGCGGTATTGCACAAATCATCCTATCGACCTGCAGACATCCTATACAGCTCTTCACGACGCCATCCCACCGGCCAAAAGAATGGAGGCGGAAGGGGTTGAAGTAATTCTGGCTGGACAGGGAACCGGCAGTATTCTCAGGGAAAACGTTCATCTACCCATTGTTACGTTCAGCCGGAATTCTTTTGATTATATCCGGGCGCTTCAGGGAGTGATCGAAAAAGGAAAGAAAAAGGTATTGGTTCCGTTGTATAAAGCCATAATTAATGAAATTGATATCCTGGAGGAGTTTTTTGGAATTGAAATTGATACATATTCATATGAAGACGCAGCCGATCTTAAAACAGCCATCCAAAACGCTTCCCAGAATGGGTTCGATACGGTTCTCGGTAGTGGTTTGGGAATTATATATGCCCGCGATGCAGGTCTTACCGCCATAGAAGCGAGTTACAACGAATCGGTAATCCAGTCGTCCCTCGAAACTGCCATTTCCGTGATTCAAGCCAACAGAGAAGAGCAGGAAAAGGCCGAACGCTATCGATGTATTATCAATGCCACTTCCGACGGGATTATAGCTTCGGACAAAACCGGCCGAATCACCTCGGTAAACAATGCTGCTATACAGCTTCTTGAATTACCCGACCAGGGCATCATCGGACAACCGGTAGCCCGGTATTTACCTAAGACCTCGATTTCCCGTGTTTTATCGGACGGCATCCCCATATACGACAGCCTGGAAAAGGTTAACCGAAAATCAGTTGTCTGCAATCACCATCCGATTATGGTCGAAGGCAGCACCACTGGCTGCGTGACGACGCTCAATGAAATTTCAACCGTTATTCGAGCGGAAAACAAAATCAGGCGGTCTTTTACCAAGGCTCATACAGCCCGGTATGTTATAGACGATCTGCTGTATAAAAGTGATATCATGCACGAAGTTGTCTCCAAATCTATCCGATTTGCCAAGACCGATTCCAACCTGTTATTGTCAGGGGAAACCGGCACCGGAAAGGAAATTCTGGCCCAATCCATCCACAACCTGAGTATCAGAGAAAAACAGCCGTTCGTTTCCATCAATTGTGCCGCACTGCCGGATCAATTACTGGAAAGTGAACTGTTCGGGTATGAAGAGGGCGCCTTTACCGGCTCCAGAAAAGGCGGGAAACCGGGCCTGTTTGAAATTGCACACAAGGGCACCATTTTTCTGGACGAAATTGGGGAAACGCCGGAAAATGTCCAGATTCGATTACTCAGGGTGCTCCAGGAGAGGGAAATCATGAGGCTGGGAGCCGATCAACTGGTGCCCATTGATGTCCGGGTGATTGCTGCTTCCAACAAAGACCTGGGGCTGGGAGTGCACAACGGCAGTTTTCGCGAAGATTTGTTCTTCCGCCTGAATGTGCTTCGAATTCATTTGCCGCCGCTACGGCAACGATTGGGGGATATCCCGGTTTTAACCAACTCGTTCATAAAAGACTTGTCCCAACAACACGGGATTAGCCCCATCAACATTCCTGAAACCTGTTTTGAGAAGTTGATGAACTATAAATGGCCGGGTAACGTCAGGCAACTGAGAAATTTCACAGAGCGCATTATTCTCACGTCCCCGAGAGGATTTACCCTCAACGTATTTGAAGAACTGTATTCAGAACTCATGGAATACCAGTTGCAGCAGAAAACGACCGAAGAAAAGGAGAAACCGGTCAGCTTAAACGATCAAATCCAGCAAGACAAAAGAAAAAAGCAGGCCGAGGAGCTAAAAAAAGCCCTGGAAGAAGCCCAATACTCAAAAAGCAAAGCTGCCGAAATACTGGGCATCAGCCGAACAACCCTCTGGAAAAGGCTAAAGAAAACCGGTTTGACGTAGGAGATTGATGGAAAAGTTTAAAAGATATCAATGCGATCTATAACAACAAAATGCTGAACAGGTAACCGGCCAGAACGAGTACGATGCCGCCTCCGATTCTGGAAGAAATCTGCGCAAAAGGATACAGTTCCATCCTTCAAGAATATGGGAACATCCAAACTCGATGACAAGGGTTACATGATTGTGGACTCTTACAAGGGGGGGGATTCTTGGTGCTGTTCTGGGAATACAGGTCGCCGGGCCGGAAGATGCAACCTTGTTCTGGTTTGGTCTGGTAACATCCGGGGCAATCAGCGCATGCATGATCTACATGCTGGGGTGGGCGATGATTCCGGACGTAACCGAAGTCGATGAATTGGTGAGCGGCCGGCGGCGGGAAGGTCTCTATTTCGGGATAATGGCCTGAAGTAAATATACTTCTTGACAGATGGTTAATTTTATGAAACGAATCGATCAATCAATAAATAAAAATTAACCCAACTAGAGAGGTGCTATGCGCTACGGATACAACGGAAAAATTCTGCATGTGGACTTAACATCATCCGACTTAACCGTCGAAACGCCGCCCGAGGACTTTTATCGCAAATACATGGGCGGCAGCGCGCTGAACATGCATTACATTCTTAGAGACATGCCGGCCGGCGTGGATCCGCTGGCACCCGAAAATGTTTTGGCCTTCAGCATCGGGGTCACCACCGGCACGAATATTTCCGGTCAGAGCCGACTCACCGTCAGCGCCAAGTCGCCGCTTACCGGCGCCATCGGCGATTCCCAAAGTGGCGGCTATTTCCCGGCCAAAATGAAGTGGGCCGGCTTTGACGCCATTATCGTCAAAGGTAAATCAGATAAACCGGTTTACCTCTGGATCGATGACGGGAAGGCGGAGCTCCGGGATGCATCCCATCTGTGGGGAAAGATCACGGGTGAGGTTCAGGCCGCCATCCGAGCGGAACTCGGGGATGAGAAAATCGAGGTGGCCCAGACCGGGCCGGCCGGCGAAAAACACGTCCGGTATGCGGCCATCATCAATATGTGCAACCGGGCCAACGGCCGCACCGGCATGGGTGCGGTCATGGGGAGCAAGAACCTGAAAGCCATCGCGCTCCGGGGCAGTAAGAAGCCGGAGTTGGCCGACAAAAAGGCGCTCAGCGAACTTTCGAAATGGGGCGGTAAAAACTTTGCAGGTTCCATGGTGGAAGGCCTTGGAAAGTATGGAACCGCCGGCGCCATCGTTTCCGCGCACAGCGAGGAAGGGGGACTGCCCACCTACAATTATACAAGCGGCTGCTTTGACGGCCATAAAAAGCTGGATGGCACCACCATGTACGAAACGGTTTTGGCCGGGGCCAAAGTCGGTAAGCAGGATACCAAAGGCAGAGAAACCTGTTATTCCTGTGTGATCCGGTGCAAGCGGGTGGTGGACATTCCGGATGGCGATTTTGTGGTGGATCCGAATTACGGCGGCCCGGAGTACGAGACCGTTGCCACGTTCGGCTCTTATTGCGGCAACGACAACCTGGCAGCTGTCTGTAAGGCCAATGAGCTTTGTAACCAATACGGCCTGGACACCATCACCTGTGGCGCTACCATTGCCTGGGCCATGGAGGCATTCGAAGCGGGTGTGCTCACCAAAGATGAAACCGGTGGTATGGAGATCAAATTCGGTGATGCCGAGGCTATCGTCAAGCTGGTGGAGATGATCGCCAAGCGTGACGGGGTCGGTGATCTGCTGGCTGAAGGGTCCGCAAAGGCAGCAGAAAAGCTCGGCAAAGGGACCGAATTTCTGATCACCACAAAAGGGCTGGAAGCACCGGCCCATATGCCCCACGTCAAACGGGTTCTGGGACTCATTTATGCGGTGAACGCATTCGGATCGGATCACGAGAGCAGCGACCATGACCCATCTGTGGAGGGAGAAGGCTTCGACCTGTTCAAAGATCGCCTAGAATCCATCGGCATCAAGGCATCGCTAACACCGATGAGCCTGAACGCCGGCAAAGTCGAATTCGCACGGAAAACCCAATACATCTGCAGTCTCATGGATAGCCTCAACCTCTGCCAGTTTGCCTGGGGAACCTCCTGGCAGCTTTACGGGCCCCAGCACATGGTGGATCTCGTCAAAGCGGTTACGGGCTGGGATGTCACCATGGAAGAGCTGCTGGTAGTTGGAGAGCGGCGCGTGAACATGCTGCGGGCCTTCAACACCCGGGAAGGCTTCGATCGTTCCCAGGACAAGCTGCCCGAGAAATTCTTCGACATACCGCTCAAGGGCGGTGCTACCGATGGTGTGAAACTTGATCGGGGAGAGTATGAAGCCGCGCTGACGGAATATTACACGCAGTCCGGGTGGGACGAAAACGGCCGCGCGACCCGCGAAACCCTGACGCGACTGGGCTTGGCGTGGATAGTCGATAATTCGTAGCCATTTTAAAAAAAGCACAGAGATTATATCCCTACCCTTTGCAGCCAACACACTGCGGTTGCCTCTGCGTGTGGACTTGACGTCATCCGACCTTGGCTGTGGAAACGCCGGCGGCGGAATTTTATCGCAAACACATGGGCGGTAGCGCGCAGTAGAGTTGGATAAACAATACGGTGACCGGTTTAAACCGCCAACGGTACTAATAGAAAAGTCAGGTGGACAAGAAAGTTCTTCAAAAACCGGGAACAAGATTTAATTCTGGAAGCAAGTAGCGCCAAAATCCATATGGTTCGTTAATATACACAGCGTCATAACTAATTGCTTAATTCCAAAACGAAACGTGTGTCATGAGAAAAAGAAAAAACGCGGAATTTCGCAAACCGGAAATACTCGAGAGCCTTTATAACATTATAATAAAGGAAGGCATTGAAGGCGCATCGATGGCGAAGATCGCCAAAAAAATAAACATCCATACCAGTCTCATTTTCCACTATTTTCAAAACAAGGAAAACATGCTCATCGAATTGGCGAAATTCATAGAGGAAAAATATGATCCGCCATATGTCCGAAAAAAACTAAAAAAAATAAAAGATCCCAAACAGCGATTCGAGGAGTTTTTAAATTCGCTATTTTCTGAAGAAGATTTAAAATCAGTCGATCATTCCGTATACTACGCTTTTTATTACCTCACATACCGAAACGAAAAAATTCGTGAGTGTTATACCCATATGTTTAAAAAGCACAGGGATTTTATTGTTCGAGAACTCGATCTTTACATGCGGGAAGGCGTTATTAAAAAGATAGATTTGGAAATAGCGGCCGATTTTATTGTGTCTCTTTTTGAAGGGCTGGGATTTATCTACGACTTTCTCGCCGATGACAAGCCCCATGAGGTCTATGGCAAATTTGCTAAAGATGTCATCAAGCAATATTTAACAACGTAACCTGATGGCCAATGCCGGTATGAGCAGCTTCACGCTATAGGCGTCACAATAATATTGAAAAGGAACTGAAGTGAGAATTCGAAAACAAGGCGAAAAAGTAATCTTGGAACCTGTGAAAAGATCGAAATGGCCTGATGGATTTTGGGATATTTTTACATCGGATCCACAATTTGATCCACCAGAGCCATTGGCATCAAAAGAGTTCCAGCTCGATTAGCACGAGGCCGGATGTACTTATTAGGATCTTCTCCGTCCAGGGCGTCGTTTTGGTTTTTGAATTCCCAGCTTTCTCATTTTTGATCGAAGTGTTTGGGGATTCACTTTCAGAATTTCGGCAGCGCCGTCAGGGCCGAAGAGCTTACCCCTTGTAGATGTAAGTACCTGTTGAATGTGGTTCCGGTTCAATTCGTCCAGGGATTCAAATTCCGTTGATGCATCGGGTGCCGGTGTGTTCAAGGTAGAAGACAGATTCAGCACCAGTTGCCTGTCTTCGGATAAGATTACGGCGCGCTCCATGATGTTCTCCAGTTCCCGCACGTTTCCCGGCCAGTGGTATGCGGTGAGCGTCCCTTCATCCGCCGGACGTATCGAAAGTCCGGGTTTCTGATATTTTTTTCCAAACCGCGCCAGGAAATGCCTGGCCAGCATCATGATGTCCTCAAATCGCACACGTAGTGGCGGTATGGTGAGTGGAACGGTGTTGAGGCGATAATAAAGATCAGAACGAAACCGGCCCCTTTGAACCTCGGTCGCCAGATCCCGGTTGGTGGCTGCGATGAGCCTGAAATTCGAAGAAACTTGGGTTAGGCCGCCCACCCGGATAAACGCTTTCTCCTGCAGAACCCGTAGGAGCTTGACTTGTGTGGCCGGCGGCATTTCTCCCACCTCGTCGATGAAGAGCGTGCCGTTATGGGCCAGCTCTACGCGACCGATCTTGCGTCGGTCCGCACCGGTAAAGGCGCCCTTCTCGTGTCCGAACAGTTCGCTTTCCACCAGGGTTTCCGGGATGGTAGTGGGATCGACGGTGATAAAGGGGCCTTCTGCCCGGCGGCTTGTCCGGTGGATCCGAGCGGCCAGGAGCTCCTTGCCCACCCCTGTCTCGCCCTGGATCAAGACGGTACTGTCCGTGGGGGCCACCTGGTCGGCGTCTTTTAGAATCTTCAGCATGGCCGGACTTTCAGGCGCCACTTCGCGGTGGCCGCTGACCTCAGGGCGGGTCGCCTCCGTGGCGGTTATTTGTCTGGTTTTTTCCAGTAAGCTGGAGATTTCAAGGGTCCTGTCGATTTGCCAGCTGAGCTTTTTGGCGACTTTTACCAGCTGCTGCTTGTCCATCCGTGTAAAGTCGGATGTCGTATATGCGTTTTCGTGGTAAAGGACACCGCGGACCCGCCCCTGAATGGACAAGGGTAGACAGAGAATTGATTTCGCCAGGCGACCTTCTTCCGGTGGTTTACCTTGGAATTCGCTGATTTGTTTTGGACGGTTTTCCCGGCGGCATGTATCGATGATTTTCCCGATGGACTGAAAGTCTCTGGACGAGACATCGGTTTCCGTCATGTTCCGAAACGCCCGGGCTTTTAAACGGTCGGTTTTCTTATCCGTCGACCAGAAGACGGCCCCTCGTTCCGCCCTGAACAATCGGTTCGTAATGGAAATGGTGCTTACCAGGGCCGCATCAAGCCCTTTGGTCATTTGCAGGTTGGATAGCTCATCTTCCAGTGCTTCCAATATGCTTTCCACCGGCAGCCGGGGTGTGGTGTCCCCGGTATCTTTTTCCACCAGGTGTCGCAGGTCGTCCGGAAAAAGATGGTCATGGAATCCGGACAGGCTGAAGCGGGCATCTATGAGCAATGCGCGGGCCACTGTCCGGTTTCCCTGGTCCAGTTCCAGTCGTGCCGACTCAATACGGGTTTGGGCGAGTTCAACCTGGGCCCCGGCAGTTTCCAGAAATTGGCGGCTATCGGATAAATACGCCTGAATCTTTTCCTGAGGCTTTTTTAATCGCCGCGCTTCCATGGCCAGCAGCCGCAATGTAAGTCCTTTTCTATAAATATTCTTGCTGTTCAAATTATGGGCTGCGATATCTTGAAAACCAAAGCCTTTTGGGGGGCTGTATCCGGTCTGTTCAAGCATATAAAGTACCTCGATGCCACCGCTGAGAATTTCAGGCGCTGGGCTGACCAAGCCTCCCAGCTTCGAGGTAATACTATCCATAAATTGCCAGGCATCCGGAATCCGGTTTTCATGAAGCGCCACTTGGCACAAACCAATTTCGGCCCAGCATTCAGACAGGAGATTCCCGGTTGCTTTAGATGCGCTGAACGCTTCGGTTAACACGCGTTTCGCTTTTTCCAGTTGATTCATTTTCATTAAAAAAATACCACGTGTAGACTGAAAATGGGCGGCCACCGACGCCATTCCCAACTGCCCGGCACAGGATAGATAATAATCCAGACTGCCCAATCCACGCGCGTAAAAGCCTGAAATGAGCGCGCTGAACACGTATAGCATGATCAAGTCCAAGGGAACCTGCCCCAATGGCAACGGCCAGCCGGCATTTTCCAACAGCTCGAACGCTTCCCGATGTCTGCCGGTCTCTATAAGATGGTATCCCCGGCTAATGGCGGCAAGGAGCAAGCTCTCCTTGTCTCCTGACGCCTTGGCTGCGGTCTCGCCCTTTTTTAAACAGACCGCGGCTTCTGGAAATCTGCCGTCCAGTTCGAGAAAACGACCATACAGGATGTTGAAAAAGGCAGCGGAGCGTTGGTCTCCCAATCGGTTCGCAGCCTCAATGCATTTTCCCGATAGTTCCAGAAGGGGGACCTGATGAAGCCCTTTTCCGGGGTCCAGGTAATAGACTCGTTTCATCCCATCGGTAAACAGGCGGTCTGTCTTTTTATCCCCCAGATACCTTGCGAGTGTTTCCAAGCCCTGGGCCAGGTGCTCGAAAGCGACGTCCCGCCGGGTTTCGTCAACCGGTGCAAGTGCTGTTTCAACTTTGAGTATGGCAGCTTCTTTTTCGCTACCGGATCGGGTTAACAGGATCAGGCGTCGGTCCAGGGGAACGGATTCCCATTTGTCCAGCGCTTTCAATTTGCCAACCACGGCCGTCAGCCGTTTGGGCGTGTTGATTTCTTTGAGTTTCCTACTGCTGGTTTCCGGGAAGGTAGCAGAGAGTTGAAAGGTGTCCTGTTCGGATTTGGTAAACAGGTCATGGGTTTGCCCATACCGGATGAGCTGCAACAAATCGCTTGGCGAAATCGGTGCCAGCGTTTCGGCCGTTGTTATGGAGACAGGCCCACCCAGCGCGTCAAGCACCGCCAGAAATGCCCATTGGGTTTTGTTAAGGTCAGGTTCATTCATGTTTACCGATTCTACTTGAAATTGTTTCATTTGACAATTGGTAATTGTTCTATTCGACAAAACTGATGATTTGAAGATTGATCGAATGTGTGTATATTTAAAGATTAAGGCTGGTTAGGCTGATAAGAAAAATTGGCCTGCATTTTGCTTAAGTATAATGGTAGCGTTTATATGATTGGCATATGGATGTTTGAATTGTACGATGTACACTAACTGCAGGAGGAAAAAAATGGTGTTACGAAAACAAAATCGTCGCAGCTGGATCGTCTTTTTGGCATTATCGGTGTTTGGGGCTATCGTTTTGGCAATGACCGGATTGGCCGGTGCTGAAGAAGAGGGCGAGAGTTTTGATGACTATATCCTCGAAGACACGGTGGTAACCGCCACCAAGACCGGCGAGACCAATCTCCAGGAGACACCCATCTCCATTACCGCCTTGTCGGATGAGCAGCTCAAGACTCGAAGCACTTTTAACCTGGTAGATCTTGCTGCCTTTTCGCCCAATACGGATGTCTGGTCCAGTGGCGGCCGTCAGACCTATTATATCCGAGGGATCGGCAACGCCAGCACCTCTTTCCTGCAGGAACCGAACGTGGGTATCTATTTAGATGGGGTTTATATGGAACGGGGTCTTGGCGCAATGAACGATTTTGTGGATGTTGAACGCGTGGAGGTGCTTCGAGGGCCTCAAGGGACCCTCTATGGCCGGAACAGCACAGGTGGGGCCATCAACATTCTCACGAAACTACCGTCGGATGAACTATCGGTTAAGCTTGTCGGTGAATATGCGCGTTTTGACAAACTTCGATTAGACGCTTCCATTGCCGGGCCGATTGCAGCAGATAAGCTTCTCTTTAGAATTACAGGATCCACTAGCCAATGGGACGGTCATTATGACATCATCGATGGGCCGACGGATCAAGATAATTCACTAAATGCCATACGTGCCACACTCGATTTTAAGCCCAGCGACAACTTGGAATTTCTTTTGAGGGGGGATTACCAGAAAGAAAAAAATGAAACTCCCACTATCAAGTTGATTAATGACACCGGCTTTATGGGAACCGTTTTTGGGTATGTGGTGCCTGATGACTTTTACGAAATGCGGCGGAATGTACAGGATGAGCGTGAGAGTGAAAATAGCGGCGTTTCAGGCACTATTACCTGGTCACTGCCTATTGGAGCTACTCTTAGATCTATCACAGCTTACCGAAAGTATGATGAAGAAATATACAAAGATGGTGATGGCTCGAACATCCCGTGGCAGGTAAGTGATATCAAATCCGGGTTTGAGACCTTTTCCCAGGAGCTTCAGCTGGACGGTACCTATAACAGCCTGAATTGGATTGTCGGTGGTTTCTATTATACTCTGGATGACGATGGTGTTCTTTTGGATGATTTTACAGGTATTCAAGGCATCTATTATATGCTAAGTCCTCACAGCGAAACGGATGCTTATGCATTTTTTGGAAACCTTACTTACGGTTTGCTTGACGACCGTTTAAAGGTGGGGGCCGGGGTTCGCTATAGTCATGAAGAAAAGAAACATATCCTCCCTGACTTTGATATCATGGTACCGGGTGTTGGTGCAGTAGCGACGATCCCCGGAAATGATCTTATGGATAGTTGGGAAGCATTGACTCCTAAATTTCTTGCTGAGTATAAAATAAACGACGATGCCATGATCTATGCAAATATCGCTCAAGGATTTCGCGCTGGTACTTTTGCCGCTACGAATCCCGAAGGGCTCCGAACCATCGACCCCGAAACCAATTGGAGTTACGAGGCCGGCCTTAAGACCGACTGGATGGATAAACGGCTGCGGATTAATGCTGCTGCATTCATGAGCTTTTACGATGACATGCAAGTGGACACACTCGTTATCAGCCCAGCTACCGGTTTGCTGGCTGCCGCCAAGACCAATGCCGGTGAATCGGAAATCTGGGGGGTTGAGTTGGAGGCCATAGCCAGGCCGTTACAGGCTCTGACCCTGAACCTGGCTCTTGGCTACCTTAACGCGGAGTATACAGAATTTAAAGACGTCAGAAATCCAATAACCGGTATTCGTGAGGATGTCTCCGGAAACCAGATGCCTTTCACACCTGAATGGCAGATGAGTCTGGGCGCACAATATGTTTTCACCCTGGGGGAATACGGATTTCTTACCTGTCGCGGTGATCTCTCCTGGCAAGACAAGGTGTTTTTCAACGAATTTAATTTTGAAAGCTACTCCCGGGATTCTCTTACCCTGGTTAATGCCTTTATGCGCTATGAAACTGCTGATTCCCGTTGGAGCGTTGAACTATATGGCAAAAACCTGATCGATGAGGAGTATTTTCTCATTGTCTCCCCCGGCGGGGACGGCCTGGATAAATATGGTGATTTGGCCATGCCGGCCACCTATGGCTTGCGTGTTAGTTTTAACTATTAACCGAGGACCCCTTTATTAATCCGGGCGCAATTCAATCTCTTCTGACGCGACAGGGACAATCCTTCCCGCGGGGGTTGTCCCTGTCTTTTTTCATAGGAGCAATCCATGATGAATAATAACAATGAACGCATGGAGACCTACCGCCTTTTGGCGTTTTCTGCGCCCTATTTCGTGACGACCCTGGTCCATGGGCCCATGGCGGGAATTCTTCCGACACTCATTGTCAAATATTACGGGGTCGAGATGGCGGCCATGAGTACCATTTTGTTGTTCTCCCGTATGTTTGACGGTGTGACCGACCCCCTGATCGGGTTTTTGTCGGACCGAACCCACTCGCCCATTGGAAAGCGCAAACCATGGATCATTGTCGGATCCGCAATAGTGATGATTGCCGTTTACCACTTGTTCATGCCACCTTCCACGGCCGGCATCGGCTTTTTTATGGTTTGGATGCTTCTGATTACGCTTGGCTGGACCATTGGCGATGTGCCGTATAACGCATGGATAACGGAGATCACCGGTGATAGTTACGAGCGCACGCGGATACAGACCTATCGGAGCGCCATCAGTTGCCTAGCCGGGTTCCTGTTAGCCATCGCACCGACGCTTCCGCTGTTTGAAACCAGCGAAATGACGCCCGAGGTGCTGCGCATGGTCGGGTGGGTTATCATTGTTGCATTGCCGCCCTTGGTGTTTGCCGCTCTCGTTTTGAACCGGGAAGGAAAAACAGTATCGGTTCGGGAAGACTTGTCTTTCAGAGATTTGCTTAATTCCGTAAAAGGAAACCGTCCCTTTCGAATTTTTGTGTTGATGTTTGCCACCCTCGGACTCAGTTTGGGGATTACCAGCACCTTGAACTTTCTGGTGTTTGACATTTATCTCGGTATCGGTGATAAGTTTTCTCAGATTTTTGTCCCATCGACCATTGTTTCCTTTATCGCCTTGCCCATATGGCTGAAAATTGTCGCTCGTATCGGAAAAAATCGTGCGCTGGCTGTTTCCGCTGTGTTGGGCGTCGTCCTGTCTTTATTCCTGCCGTTTATAGAGCCCGGGCCGGGAGCCTTTTATCCGTTTCTGGCCATAACCCTGGCTCAAGGCCTGGCTTTTGGTGCCTATGGGGTCGTTCCCCTGCCGATGCTGTCGGACGTGGTCGATTATGATATTCTGAAAACCGGTTCGAATCGGGCCGGGCAATATTTGTCGGTCCTGTCTCTTCTCATAAAATTCAATCAGGCCATCGGCGGTGCGCTCGCTTTCTTTCTACTGAGCCTTTTCGGGTTCGAAGCGGCAAACATGGTTCAAACCAAGACGGCCGTCAACGGGCTTCTATTTACTTATGTCGCCATACCATTTTTTCTAGGATTTATAGCCGCCTACCTTTCCTGGCGATTCCCCATCGATGACCGTCGTCAGAAGATTATCCGGAAACGGATCGAGCAAAGAGCGCTGAGGAGCCGATAGGGCAGCAAAAAAAGCTGAAGTTTCGCTTTCCTGTGCGAGCCCTAAAGAAGGAACCTGCATGTTTGAAAAGCTGAAGAAAATTTTGAGTAAGGTGGATGCGGATTACGCGGATATCCGGTATGAAGAAAAATTCGATACAACGGTTACTTTCAACGGGAAAGCGCTCACCGGCCTCGGTTCGAACACGACAGATGGGTATGTGCTGCGGGTACTTAAAAACGGCGGGTTTGCGTCGGTTTCTTTCACCTTGGCAGATGATGCTGACGCGGCTGTTCGAAATGCCCAAGACAGCGCCATCCTCGTCGGAAAAAACAATCCGGAACCGGTACGGCTGGCGGCGGCGGTGGTGGTTCAGGATATCTATAAGCCGGAACTCACCGAGGATCCCCGGCGAATTTCCATTGAAGAAAAAATGGCGCTGACGCGACAGTATAACGATATCTCCATTGGGCATGATAAGATCGTATCCACGGACACCTCGTATATGGATCAGGTACGTGAAAAATACTTCATGAGCACGGAAGGGGCAAGGATTCGGGAGGACCTTGTCACTAATTTGCTCCGGATGCGCATTACGGCGGCGGCGGGCAATGATATCCAGACCACCATGTTGGGGATCGGCGGCAGTGACGGGTTTGCCGGCATTCGGAACCAGGAGGCGCAATTCGAGAATAAAACTGCATTGGCAGTGGATCTGCTATCGGCACCGCCAGTGGCGGGCGGGGGTCATAATGTCATTCTCAATCCCATGCTGGCGGCGGTGTTTACCCATGAAGCCTTTGGCCATTTCTCCGAGGCCGATCTGATCGAAGATTCGCCGTCCATGAGAGAGCGAATGGCCATCGGGGCAAAACTGGGCAGCGAGTTTTTACATATTACCGACGATCCGACGCGCCTGCATCAACTGGGGCATTATAAATATGACGACGAAGGAATGGCGGCAAGGCCCACCCGGCTCATGCGAAACGGCGTGCTGGTGGGACGTCTTCATTCACGGCGCACCGCTGCGTGCTTTGGTGAGCCCATTACCGGTCATTGTGTGGCGGAGGACTACCGATACGCACCCATTGTTCGCATGGGCGCCATTTTTATCGAACCCGGAGATGAAAGTTTTGATAGCCTCGCGGCGCGTCTCGGGGACGGATACTATTTTGTGGACAGTCTGGGCGGGCAAACCAGCGGGGAAAATTTTACCTTCACCAGTCAATGCGGCTACCGGATTCGCGGCGGGAAAAAGGCGGAACTGGTCAGGGGTACCGGCATTTCCGGAAACCTGTATGAGACCCTTGGGAACATCGTGGGAGTCGCCAATGACCTTACCTTTGATAAAATCGGCGGGTGCGGAAAAATTCAGGTGAATCTACGATCCTGCAACGGAGCACCCCACATTCTGATCAATGATGTTGTCGCCGGCGGTGCATGAGAGTGCCGTTGTAAAACTTCCGGGTTGACATCTAAAAAAAAATAGTGGATCACACAACATTTGATGCGTTTATATTCTTAGAGGTGGTTTCAAACCCCCATCTAAAGCCCGATCGCTGCGTTTTAGAAACATTAATTTTGTAGGGAGAGGTTCTGATGGCTAAAAAATTTTT
>JAFDDL010000263.1 GCA_019310865.1 Deltaproteobacteria bacterium
AGCACCATGGCACAAAAGGCTGCCTGGCGTTCGGGCGGCGCCTGCTGAACGATTTCAACCCCCCGGTGTTCATAGCTCTGGGGTTCGATCCAACGCGGCGGTACGGCTGTCATATCTTTAAGTTCAATTGCCCATCCGATCTCATTGGCTTTGGCAACAAATTTCTGTGCCCACTCGCCTTCGGTAAAGTAGGACGGGCCTTCTTTCTGGAGCTGTCTCAGAGTATGTTCAAGCTCACGGCTGTGGAACCGATCGCCACATTGCGGAAAGCGGCCATCGACCGAGAAATGTGCGCGCCCCTCAGGAAAAAAGTTGATAAAAGGGGCTTCAAAGTTGAGACCAAAGATTTCCATGGAATTGACAAGGTGCCCGTTTTCAGCCCAGTAGACCGCATCCTCACAGAGATCCGACCAGGATTTTGTGCCGAAGCGCTCACGCAGGGCCTCAAGACCGGGAATTTGGCCGGGGATGCAGGCGGCCGGGATCATGCCCGGCATTGAAAGCCCACCCACAGGCGGCACCGGTTGAAAAAGCGGCAGGTGCGAAGGAAACGTGCCCGCACTTTCAAGCTGATGGGCGGTTTTGGTCTTGGCATCCCAATACAGGCAGGTGATTAGACCGGTATGATTGGTCAAATGCTGCTCGATTGTCGACTGTACAAGACAGGCCGCAACCGCTGCATCGGCCGCATTGCCGCCGTTTCGAAGGGTCCGCAATGCGGTCTCTGTCACGATTGGATTATCCGTGCTGACGACCGCCCGTTTGCCGGTTGCCACCTCCCTGGGTCCGGGTTTTGAATGTAAGGCCTTTTGCTCAATTGCTGTCCAATTTGTCATTTCTAAGCTCCTTTTACTTAAAACAGAACACATTACCGCCATACATCTGATGCGATGCGGATAAAATTTTCACCGAGCACATCATGAATGTGATCATCATTATAGCCGGCGCGAACCATTAGCTCCGTTAGTTCCATAATTTGCTTGGGGTGAAAAAAAGCCCATGGTGGTTCCATCATGCCGACACGCGAAAGGTCTCCCTTGAGTAAAGTATAGACATGATCACAGCAAGCGGGAGACATGTAATCGAGGCCCAGCGCCACATGCTTGATTCCGACCAGCTGGACAATATAATCGATATGTTTAAAAACAGATTCCGCCTTAACTTTCCGGGGCTCGTTCATAAAGGACCCGACGCCGTTTACACCGATGATGCCGCCGGTTTCGGCGACCGCTCTAATCTGATCATCGGTTATGTTCCGCGGATGAGAGTTGAGAGCATCGGCGTTGGAATGGGAAAATATGCATGGGGCGTTGGATGCTTCAATTGCTTCCAAAGTCGTCCGCAAGCCCGTATGAGATAAATCCACTATCATTCCGATACGATTCATTTCGGCAATAAGTTGTTTGCCGAAATCGCTAAGTCCCAGGTCGCGGCTTTGTGCTTCAATGCAGCCGACACCAACATTGTTTTGAAAATTATAGGCCAGCAGCATCCATCGAACACCCAGCTTATAATAGGCCCCGACAAGTGACAGATCTCTACCGATGGCCTCCGTACCCTGAAAATGAAAACTGATCGCCAATTTCCATTCCCGTTTGGCTCGACGGATATCTTCAACCGTGTCAACCAGAATAAACTGATCCGGGCAGTTGCCGTAAAACTGACGTTCCCGGGCCAAACGCTGAAATATTAGAGTCGGCCAGGCATTGTCATCCCCTCCCACTGTAATGGACACGAAACCAAAACCAGCTGTTACAAAAGGCTGGATTTCTTCTTGTGCATTTGTAAGATAGCCAAAGAGCATGTCACATACCGTGGCTGATTGTAATAAGCTTTCTGCATGACTCATCATTGGTTCCATCTCAGCGTTCGCCTTCTCAAGCTCCGTCATCTGTTTCATCCTTTCATGGCTTATTTCTGATTGAAGTCCAGGTAGGACCAATCCCGATTCTCGCTGAAGTCCTCGCGTTCGCGCTCTGTGGTTTTCCGAAATGCCAGTTCGCAGCAATCATCACCGTCCGGCTCGGCTTGAAGATGGATAAACTTGATCTCAGGATTGTAGGCCATGAAATTGGCCGGGTCGGTCAAACAATAGAGCCGCCCAAGCTTTTCACCGCCGTATTCTTTCCAAACCTTGGCCAGCAGGCAGCCCTTTGCTTTGATCACCATCCGGCCGTCTGCCTCGTTGATCTCCACAGAATCATGGGTGCCGATTGACGGATAGGGCTCGCCGGGGACTTTCATGTAGTTCTCCGGAGTCAGCGCCAGGCCCCTGTCTTGTGCATCTTTTCGCGCTTTTCCACCGATCTTGAGCCCATAATTTCTAATGGCCTTGACGATGAGCTTTTTGCCTTCCGCTTCGCCGAACTGTTCGACCAGCGTTTCTGCAAAGGCCAGGTGCAACAGGGCCAGTCGCCTGACCGCTTTAGCGATTTCCGCTTCAGCTTCCTTTTTTTCAATCATTTCCATTTTTAAACTCATGAGTCCTTTCTTCTTTACAGTCGGTTTGTCAATATCACAATTGATCTTAGTCGTAGGTTTTTCAAAGCCTGACTTCGGCCTCGAACTTTAACTGGATTTAACGGGCAAAATCACCACACTCGGATGCGCGACATCGTGGGCGATCTGCTGGTTCGCTCGAAGGATTCCGGTCGCCGAGGCAAACGGTTCTTTGCTGTTGAGGTTGCGTGCGTAGAGCGGGAAAAGGCTAGACGTTACGTCAATGCGGATGCGGCTGCCCGGTTGAAACTCATGATAGACATCATCCAGGACAAATTCATAGCGTACGAATTCCCCCGGCTGGAATCCATCGATTCGTGAGGCGCGCAAAATGTCGTGACTCAAATTAAGCACCGGCCCGTCGGCGGTCACATCGGAGAGAAGCACAACCCAGTCCGTATCCGGTGCGTCCGTTGAGGCATATAGTACGACCTGAGCTCGGCCGGCGATAACTAACGGTGCATTGACGGGGCCACTGGTAAAGCACAGGACATCGTCGCGTCCTTCGATAAACCGCTGGTCGAGCACAAAACCTGGCTGGACGTTGCGCGAAAAAGATGTGAAGTTCGGCTGCCACATCACCGGCAGCGCTGGATCGTAGACATACCCGTCCGGTGCGGATTTATCAGCAGGCCCGTCTATTTCGAGGCTCCCGTCGCCTCGGGAGGTATTGGCTCGCCCTCCCGAATGCAGATAAAACCGCTGCTCGCTTGTCTCAGGCGGCCAGAGCGCCAGATGGTCCCACTGGTTTCGCCCGGTTTTAAATGCCCGGACAGTTGGTTTTTCATCTCTTTGATCACTGCTTTTGAACCGGTCGCCGAACCAGTCTAGTAGCACTTCGGGAATGTCCAGGACGCTGCACGGACCGAAGTCAAACCCACCCACCTCCCGGACCGGATGACGAACGGATTCGGTACTCCACGGTCCCACAATGAGATGCTGGCGATCGCGTGCCGGTCCTGAATTCAGCACATCCCAGTAACGCCTTACCGACGCCAGCTGCGCATCCCACCATCCGCTCACATGCAGTACGGAAATGTCCGTATCAGCGAGCGTTTCCGTGACGTCCAGGCACTGCCAGAAGACATCCGGCTCCGGGTGCGCAAGCCAATCTTTCCACCAGATGTCCTCGCGCCCCATCGCATCATCCAACTCCCGGATCGGCAGTGTCTCCCAAACCGTAGCCCAGGCGGGCAGATCAGCCGGCTGGAGCAAACGTCCCGCCACCATGTGCTGCCATAATAGCCAGTCCAGGCGCCATGCACCGCCGCGGGACGGCAAACCCTCGAATGGCGCGCCAAAGGCGGACAGCGATACCAGCGTCAACAGCTCCGAAGGTCGCCTGGCGGCAGTTGCCCATGCACAAAATGCGCTATAGCCGGAGCCGAACATCCCCACACGTCCATCTGTCTCCGCCAACCCGGCCAACCATGAGATGGTGTCAAACCCGTCGCCGGCCTCGTGCACAAAAGGCGTAAACTCTCCCTGGGAATCGCCCCGGCCCCGAACATCCTGCGCCGCCACAACATAACCTTGGGAAGCCAGGAAGCGAAAAAGCTCGGACGCCCCCCTTATCTTCGGAATACCCTGGCCCATGAGCCATTTGGCGCGGTTGTTGTCATAGGGAGTTCGCGTAAGCAGCACCGGGTATAGGCCCGACTCCGGCGGAAGATACAGATCAGTCGATAGTTCAATCCCGTCACTCATCCGAACCCGCTGGTCGAACCGTGTACGAACCCGGCTCGTGTCAATAATCCTCATGTGGTTGCCTCTTGGGAGCCGGCTGCGCGTTCGATCGGGAGCAAAAGCTTCGATGGTCGCTCGGCGCTATGGTACACCCGGTTCTGTGCGATATGGCACTCGTTCTGGTCAGCCGGGTTTTCAGCGCCGTTTAGGTTGCGCCAATAATATGAAAACCAGCTTGATGTCACCACCAGGCGGATGCGGTGGCCGGGTTTGAACGTATGGTTCATGAACCCGAGCGGCAGGTGCAACGCCACGATCTCCGAAGGCGCCATCAGAAGCTCACGAGATTCGGAAGGGGGTTCGCCGACATCTGAGTGTGCCAGTGCCGCGATATGGTCCCGAAACCTGAGCCTTGCCCCAGCCGGAACCAGCCCATAAAAAACAGACCGGCCATCAGGGTGCACGTCCGTGATGAGCGCAAAAAAGTCCGTATCGGGCCTGTCGGTGGATACATGAATATTCAGCGTCGCCATGCCGCTTACGTGTACCGGTCCTTTCAGCGGTGGGCTTGTGTAAACCACCGTGTCCGGGCGTCGCTCCAGGTAGCGAATATCCAGCGGCGGGTCCGCCCAGAATATTTCGCCCAACCCCCCTATCGGACGTAGCGGATCGGCGGGATCATAGCGAAACATGTCCATCGGTTCTTCTTCCGGCGCCTCCTGCGACAAAATGCCGCCCTCCCGGGAGCCGGCATTTCCGTCGCTGTGAAGGTACCACACAGCCTGTTCGGTATCCGATGGCGGCCACATGTCCCGCTCTTCCCACCGATTCATACCGGTGCGAAAAACTTTGCAACGGGCCTCGTTTTTCAGCCCGTCGTCCACGCCTTTAAGATGCAGATCAAAAAACCGCACAATGTGGGCAGATATGTCCATCATGCCGGCAGACACATCATAACCTCCCAGTTCGGGGCGCGGCATCTTGGTTCCCGCGTGATCCCACGGCCCGATCAGAAGCCGGCACCTGTCTGAACCCTCGGCGGTTTGCAATGCAATCCATGTGGAAATCGTATGCTGGTTGTCCCACCACCCTGTAATGATCATCACAGGCAGATCGAGGGCGGCAAATTCTTCCAGTGTCAGAGCAAATGAGGGCATGCCGTAGTCCTCATCCCCTGCAAGATATTTCCGCCACCGGCCGTTTTTCTGTCCGAGCGCTTCATCCAACGTTCGTATCGGCAAATGTTGGACAATCCGCTCCCAGCTAGGTGACCCCGGGTTTTGCTGGGTCCGTCCGGAGACCATATAGCCCCAGTTCAGGGCTGTTAGAGTGGCTATCCGGCCTTCATTGCGCAAAGGGTGAAGATTGGTTGCGCCTACCGCCATCGGAACGATGCAAGACAGATGTGGCGGCCTTTGCTGCGCCGTATGCCACTGAGTCAAGCCCTCGTAGCTAACACCGACCATACCGATCTTCCCTGTGCACCAGGGCTGTACCGCCACCCACTCGATAACGTCATAGCCATCCTGCGCATCGGACATCCAAGCGGAAAACTCGCC
>JAFDDL010000264.1 GCA_019310865.1 Deltaproteobacteria bacterium
TCTGGCTTGCTTGATCTGTTCGGCTGTATTGCCGCCTCGAGGTTTTTCCGGATCCCCGACGTTCATTCGGTCCGGTGAAATGTTCATCCGGTTGCCCGTATTTCGCCCCAGGTGCTGATCCGGGAAAAAGAAAATTTTCTGCCGTTGGGAAAATGCCCACTCAAAGGCTTTGGGCGCATTGGACGATGTGCAGACCAGACCCCCCCGATCACCGCAGAACGCTTTTATCTCAGCATCAGCATTCATGTAAACAAGCGGCGCCACATCATCCGTATCAATGATATCGCCCAGCTGCTGCCAGGCCTTTTCAACTGTGACACTGTTGGCCATATCGGCCATCCAGCACCCGGCTTCCATGTCGGGAATCTGAACCCGCTGATGGGGCTGGGATAAAATTTCAGCGCTTTCAGCCATGAAATGAACCCCGCAAAAAACGATGTAGCGGGCGGCCTTATCCGTAGCGGCCTTCTGAGACAACCCAAAGGAATCACCGCGATAATCGCCAAGATCCACAATCTCTTTTCGCTGATAATGATGGGCCAAAATAATCAGCTCCTCTCCCAGGGATTCTTTCAGGGCCAGGATCTGTTCGATTCGTTTTTTGTCCTCGTGAGATGTTTCCTGCATGGTTTCCTCTCAAAATGGTCCTCAGTTGGGTGTCCATCGAACCGTAAGATCGTTGAAACACCCGGCATCCCTCCTTCAGATTTCGCATGCCGTTCTATAATATACGAGCCTTATTCGTATCACAGTGAGATCATTCCATCAACCGATTCAAAAAAGCGAAACGCCGAAGTGACCGAAAATTTGAGGGTCTGTTGACTTTCGGCAAAAGACGGATAACATTAAAGAGGTGCGATAAAATTAGAGAAGGAACTGAAATTGAAATCATTTGAATCCCTGCTGGCCTCTTCTGCATCGGCTCACGGGCATTTATGCCCTGGGCAGGTGGTGGGGGTCCGCATGGCCATGCTGGGTTGCCGCCTGATCGGTCTAGACGAACCCAAAAGACAGATTAAAAAACTAATCGTTTATGTGGAGATGGATCGCTGCGCAGCCGATGCTCTTGCCCACGTTACCGGTGCGGCATTGGGGCGTCGCTCCTTGAAATTCATGGACTACGGTATTATGGCGGCAACGTTTCTTAATCTAGAAACCCAGACCGCCTATCGGGTTATTTCAACGGAGGCGGCGAGAGATCTGACGTCGGCCTATGCACCTGAAAAACTGGAGAAAACCGAGCAGCAGTTGGCCGCTTACAAACGGATGCCCGATTCGGTTCTGTTTCGCGTTCAACAGGTCCAGGTTGCCCTGAGCGAATTCGATCTGCCCGGCCCCACGCGCCATAAGGTGTCCTGTCAGCAATGTGGCCAAGTGGTGCGTGACCACCGGGAAGTTACCGTTGACGGCAGAACAATATGTCGCATATGCGCCGGCGGGGCATACTTCAGCAATGCCACAGACGTATCGTGGCGGGACATGAACTGGTCGCCCCAACGAGACAATCAATCCTCCCAAATCAAAAACAAACAGGCCCCAAAGACGTCCCGCTTGTCTGAATCGACCGGATTGCCCGAGGAGATGCCATGAAAAAAATAATTCCCGTAAAAGATGCGGTCGGTCGTAAATTTTCCCATGATATCACTGAAATCCGTCCGGGTGAATTTAAAGGGCCTGCCTTCAAAAAAGGGCAAACGGTTTGTGATGACGATCTGTGTCGCCTTCAGCGCCTGGGTAAAAATAATTTATACATCCTTGATCTGAACGACGATGAAATTCATGAAAACGAAGCGGCCGAAATCCTGGCCGATGCCCTGGCCGGCCCGGGTGTAACCTGGTCGGGTGAACCCCGGGAGGGCAAGCTCGAACTCAAAGCCACTCAGGACGGCTTACTGGCGGTGGATACCGTCTCGCTGGCCGCGTTTAACATGGTTCAAGAGGTCATGTGCGCCACCTTGCACGGCCATACCCTGGTTTCAAAGGGGCAAACCGTGGCCGCCACCCGGCCCATACCACTTGTCATGAAACGGGCGACCATTGAACGGGCGGCAGCCATTGCCGGACAAAACGGATCGGTTGTGTCGGTTTCACCGCTTCGCCCATCAAAGGCGGGACTGATCATTACCGGAAATGAAGTCTACGAAGGCATCATTGAAGATCGCTATGCACCCATCCTGACAGGTAAGGTCCAAGCGCTTGGGGGTGAAGTGACCGCTTCGGCTCTGGCGCCGGATGATGCCGGAACCATTGCAAACATTATCCGCTCACAGATCGAAACAGGATGCGATCTGATTCTGCTCAGCGGTGGTATGAGTGTGGATCCGGATGATGTGACCCGGGAAGGGATTCGGCAAGCGGGCGCCGATACCATTCATTACGGCGCCGCAGCACTCCCGGGGGCCATGTTCCTGGTTGCCTGGCTGGGCAATGTCCCCCTGCTGGGAATCCCGGCCTGCGGTCTCTATCATCAAACGACAGTCCTGGATCTAATCCTGCCGAGAATTCTGGCCGGCGAGCGGGTGGGAAACAAAGCACTGGCGCTGCTGGGTCATGGCGGTCTTTGCCGCGACTGCGAATCATGCATCTATCCTGACTGTCCGTTCGGCAAAGGGTCCTGAAACAAATCACATAGCGCCGTGAGACGATTACAGGGAAAACCGGTGAATGATAAATTCGGCAAGATTTGCAGCAGCATCGGGTGCAAACCGGGGCACCGAACAGGAAACCGTCGCACGGGTCACCAGGGCAATGATCTTCGGATCCTCAAGACACAGCAGTGACTCGGAGATTCCGGGTCGGTATACCTCAATTTTTTCCCGATCGGTCCGTTTATAACCTTCCACCAGAATGATATCCATTCCGGTCAGCATTGGAACCAGGTCATCCAGTGATTGATCCGTGTCCACGTCCATGACGAGACCCACCTGGGAGGGAGATGCGATGATGGTAGCCGATGCGCCGGCCTGCTTATGGCGCCAGCTATCTTTTCCGGGTTTATCCATCTCAAAATCGTGGCCATGGTGTTTGATCGTCCCCACCTTAAATCCACGGCCGGCCATCGCCTGTATTAATTTTTCCAGCAGGGTGGTTTTGCCCGACCCTGAAAAACCGATTATGGGCACAACGGGCGGCATCTGTTTCTTCTTGGGGTCAAGGGTCCACCCGATGGGTTTATAAACTGATTGTTTCAATTGATAATATCCTCCGGAATACGGATACCGTATTTCTTGATACGCTTCCAGATCGTCACACGGCTCACTCCGAGGTCTCGGGCCACCTGCGACTGATTCCCAGCAGCATGTTTCAAATGGCGGACCAGTTGCTCACGCCGTGCCCCACTGCCCGGATCGAGCCGACATGCATCGGAATCGATGCCGGTAAAACCTGCTATTTTCGGCGGCATATGACAGGCCTCGATCAGGCCGCTCGAGCACAGTACGAAGGCATACTCGATGGCATTTCTAAGCTCCCGGACATTTCCGGGCCAGTGATAGGCAAGGAGGGTCTCCATGGCCTGGGATGTCAAACCAAGTATCTTTTTCCCCGTCCGGGTGCTGTTTCTGTCGATGAAAGTCTGAACGATAATCGGAATATCCTCCCGCCGATCACTCAACGCCGGGCATTGGAGTGGAAATACGTTGATCCGGAAAAAAAGATCCTCGCGAAAACGCTCCTGTGAAATGAGTGCGTCAAGATCCTTATTGGTGGCCGACACCACCCGGACATCCACCTGAATGGGCCGATGATCGCCCACCCGTTCGACTTCCTTTTCCGCCAGGACCCGCAGCAACTTAACCTGGGTGGACAGGGGGATATCCCCGATTTCATCCAGAAAAATCGTTCCGCCGTGAGCAGCCTCGAAACGACCGACGCGATCCCGATCAGCACCGGTGTAAGCTCCCTTGACATGACCAAACAATTCGCTTTCCAGCAGACTTTCGTTGAGCGCGGCGCAGTTGACCTTTACAAAGGGTTTCCCCCGACGTGGGCCGGCTTCATGGATGGCCCGGGCCACGAGCTCTTTACCGGTGCCGCTATCCCCCTGTACCAGAACCGGTGCCTCCGACTGGGCCACATTGTCAATGAGCTCAAAAAGCTGTTCCATGGCAGGCGATATACCGAGAATGCCGTGATACCCGTCATCCAGGTGAAAGGTTTGGCGAAGCGATTCGATTTCCTGCTGTTTGCGGACCAGTTCGGACATGTCCGTGAGGGTTTCAACGGCCCCGATAACCGTACCGTCCGGTTCGGTCAATACCGAAGCGCTTTTTAATATGTGAATGGAACGGTTCTCCCGATTGGTGATCATGCATTTTTTTAATTTTGAACGCCCCTTTGTAAACAGTTTACAGTAATCCTTCCCAACTCCCTTACCGAAGATGTGACACACGGTACAGTTGAGAATCCGGCACGAGCTTCCCATCAGTTCTTCGACCGTATATCCGGTGAGCCGGGCGGCTGCGGGATTGACCGCCTGAATGACACCGTCTGTGTCCATCACCAGCAGTCCGTCCTGGAGCGTGTCGATAATATTTTTCCAATACCGGGAGATGTTCATAAACATCCTCTCAATGAATGATCCGCCGCCGTAATCCGCAGCAACACTGCTAACCTGTTAAGTTAACACTGGTTAACATAGCAACACAAATTGTTAAAGACAAGTAAAAGCGATTTTTTTTATTATGTTTTATCAGATAGTTAAGATTGTGCTTTTCCGTCTGCGCCATTGGCACGCTCCTTGCTAATTATACAATCGGCAACAGCACCGCCATGACAAACGAAGTCAATTGAACGGTCTCATGCAGGCGGCGCATTTCACAATAATCGATAACAGACTAAAGGAGGTTTTATGGAGGTAACAAAAAAGCGCAAAAACTTGCCATTTTACATTGTATCGTTCCTATTGATTCCGGCGTTTCTGGTATTGCCTGTCTCCGGGTGGGCCAACCCGGAAATCGACGCCCTTAAGAGCCAACTCAAACAGCTCACGGAGATAATGCAACAGGTTCAGGAAAAATTGGAGACCCTGGAGAAAACATCTGTCAAAAAACAAGGCGAAATCAAAGAGATGGACCAGCGGCTTTCCAAGGCGGAAATGCACACGGCCACCGATAAACTCGCCTTCAGTGTAGAACTGCGATCCAAGGCCGAATCGATCCATTATTCGGATCTGGCGGCCGCGCCCAGTTCGCTGATCAACGGGTTTTTTGTCCCGGCGAGCATGGGCGGCTTCAATGGCGCCACCGCAGCCCAAATTCAAGGTGCCATGGGCATGATGGCCGCCATGGGAATGGTTCCACCACCGGACAAGACGGATCTGGACAATGACATCATCTACACCAACCGAATTCGGCTGGATATAAAAGCCAAGGTGAATCCGCAATTGAGCTTTGGCGCCAGACTGGCTGCATACAAGGTCTTCGGCGACAGCACCGGCGTCAAGTTCAACCAGGGAAGTCTTGGTGACATCACCTTTGACGGCACCACCTCAAGCCTGCCCCACGGCGATACGCTCCATGTGGAACGGGCCTATTTTAATTACAAGAATGAATTCGGCGCCGTACCTGTCAATGTGTCCTTCGGCCGCCGTCCGTCCACCGATGGACCGCCGCTTGAATACGGCAACTACAGTCTGGAAGGGGGCTCCCCGCTGGCACACATCATCAACTGGCAGTTCGACGGCGCATCACTCAGCTTCGGCCTGGAGGATGTCACCGGCATTCCAGGTGCGGATTT
>JAFDDL010000265.1 GCA_019310865.1 Deltaproteobacteria bacterium
TGGTTCGATTCCGATGAATTTGAGTACCACATCTCTGAACGCGATACTTACAAGGATTCGAGTATTCCGCGAAAATTTCAACGAAAAACCGATTTGGATTCCGGCCCATATTTGAAGTGTGTTCGATGTGAGGCCTTGATGGTGAGAAGAAATTTCAAAAAGATATCCGGTGTGATGGTTGATATCTGCCGGGATCACGGGGTCTGGTTCGATGCCGGTGAACTGGAGCAGATTCGCATCTTTATTGCAAACGGGGGCCTGGATAAGAGTCAAGATAAGGGCATCTTGGAAAATCGCGATGAGATTGCCCGGATCGCTGATGAAACAAGAGACTTGAACATGCTGTTTAGAACCCTACATAAATTCGATATAAAACGGATTTTTTTGCAGAAGTTTTAATACGCCTGCCAGGGGTGTCATATGACAGGGCTGACTTTGGGGAAAAAAGGAGATCAATGAATAAAGTAGAAGATAATCCGAATGTTACGAATGCACAGGTGGAAGAAAATTACCAGGCGTCCGGGATCACCGAATCGATCACAAAGGCGCTGGGAACGCTGGGTAAAGACCCCAGCGATCTGACGGCGACCGATCTGGCGCCGGTGGACCAGTTTCACATTCGGGGGCTGGCTGCTACAAAAGAGTTGGCGGACTTAGGCGGTCTGTCCAAGGGCATGCGGGTGCTGGATGTGGGATGCGGCTTGGGCGGCCCGGCCCGGTATCTTGCGACAAAGCATGGCTGCCGGGTCACCGGCCTTGATATCACCCGGGACTACGTCATGGCCGCCGGCATGCTCACCAAGCTGGTTCGTTTGGATCATCAGGTTGGCTTTATACACGGTAGCGCACTGGAGATTCCCGCTGAAGATGGCAGATTCGACGTGGTCTGGACCGAGCATGCTCAGATGAATATTTTCGCTAAGGAGGGGTTTTACCGGGAAATTGCCCGGGTGCTGAAACCGGGGGGCCGACTGGTGTTTCATGACGTATTCCGAGGTGCCGGCCCACAACCGCGTTACCCTGTGCCCTGGGCTACGGAGTCCGCAATCAGTTATCTTCGTCAGGCGGAGGTAATCCGGAAAATTATCGAATCGGCCGGGTTTCAAATCGATTCATGGGAAGATACCACCGCAAAATCGCTTGCGTGGTTCCAGGCGGTGTCGCGCAAACGGAAATCTCCTGGGAGATCTTCCCTCGGATTGCATCTGCTGCTGGGCGAGACGGCTCCCATTCGGGTCGCAAACCTGATTAAGAACCTTCAGGATCAGCGAATTCGGGTGGTGCAGGCGGTTGCCCGAAAACAATCAGCCTGAAGATCATCACCCCGACCAGTGTTCCGAGAGTATTGAGCGCCAGATCCCGAATGTCCGACGTTCGAAGCGGCATCCATGCCTGAACGATCTCAATTCCGAGGCTCAAGGCAAACCCCGACGCTATGGCGAATCTGACGCTGTGAGTTGAGAAAACGCCCCCAATCCTGGCAAATGTGGCGGCAAGGGTGAGGCCGAGGGGGATGAAACCGATAAAATTCAAGAAAAGATCCCGGATCACCTTTGTGTTGAAATTCCAGTGGTCCCACCCCTGTTTGAACAGTTGACCTTTGAGCTTCTTCAACCGGTCCGGAATATGGAGGTGGTGCTCGCCACCGGCATGATCCTGGATGCGGCTACCGGTCGCTTCATTGCAGTAATAGACAAGCGACGATTGCGCCTTGCGTGCAAAGGAATAACGGCCTGTCTCAGACCAGAGTCTGTAATGGTCTTCGGCATCCGTCGGGGAAAGCGGATATCCATAAAATGCCAGACCGTAAATTTCCCCCTGCCAGGAATGCTGACCGTAAACGGAGTTAGCCAGAAGCAGTCTGGGCGAGTTACGGGGAATGGTCGGGTGAAAATTTTTTCTGGCGCCGGCCAGCCGGCCGTTTACATAGATTCTGGCGCTCCGGCTATCCGTTGTGATGGTCAAAAAGAGCCGTTTTGGCGAGGCGGCGATCGACTTCAAGGTGAGCCGCTTGGTTTTTCTCTTATTATCATAATCATCTCCGTTCATGAGAATGATCGATGATTTCCATTGCGCTAAGAGCAACTGATTCCGGTCTTTCCCGTCATGAACGGCCAAAATGAAATTGAAGTTCTCAGTTTCATTGGACGCCGGTTTCAGGGCGATTTCCAGTGAAAAGCTGTCTGTTGCCAGGTGGTTTTCAGTGAAAGCCCCGGCAAGCGGCTGGGAAAAGGCCATGGCGTTTTTACCAAACCGGACGCCGGGTTGTTTCGTAAGCCAGGTGACATTGTTTTTCCAGAAAAAATTTCCGGGCCGGAGCCCGAAAAACAGAACCACCAGGACTATGGCAGCCGATATGACGATCAGCCACTTTAATGTGAGGGTTTTTCGGGGCATCCTGTCAACTCCATGGCTCACTCTTGAGACGTTGGGAAATAGATGCTATCAGAAAATGATGTTTATTACCAAAAAGAAAAAATATGCCTTGCGGGCGGTGTATGAACTGGCAAGGCATCGTGGCCAGGGTTATATCAAAGCCATCGACATTGCGGCGGTTCAGGCGATTCCCGGTCGATTTCTCGAAACGATACTCGGCAAGCTGAAACGAAGCGGGCTGATTACGGCCAAGCGAGGTTTTCGCGGCGGCTATCAACTTGCTCTTACCCCGGACCAGATTACAATTGGACAGGTATTGAAGCTCATGGAGGAAGCGGATCACGAATCCGATTGCGTAGAATGTATTTCCAAGAATAACTGTACCCTTTCGGGAAAATGTGCCTTTATATTTTTATGGCGCAAAGCAAAGTCAGCCATCGATGCCGTGTACGATCAGACGACCATTGAAGACTTGCTTCTTGATCAGGAAGCCCTGTGGCTGAACAATGATGACTGCTGTAAATTTCTGGAACCGAGTGATCTGCAAAAAAACCGCCTTCCTGAAGGCTTGATCCAGAATCGAAGATGATCGATATTCAAAACGATGAAAATTGGCGAATCCAGGATTGTAATGCGATTACCTGCCTTGATGAACTTTGCCGGCACGTGGCCTTTCCGGCCGATGAAAAAGCAAAGATTTTAAAAGCCTGTAAGCGATTTCCACTCAAGGTGTCGCGCTATTATCTAAATCTCATCGACGCGGACGATCCGGACTGTCCCCTTCGGAAAATGGCCATTCCCGATGTGCGGGAATTGATCGTAAGCCCCTATGAACTGGCGGATCCCATCGGAGACACCCATTCGGCATTGAACAATCAGCCCAGACCGGCACTGGTCCATCGCTATCAAGACCGTGTGGTATTCATGCCCACGACCCTCTGTGGCATGTACTGCCGTCACTGTTTTCGACGCCGGCTGGCGGGGAAGCATGAACAAAATCCCACCCAAGAAGAACTCGATTCAGCGCTGAGCTATATTGAATCGACCGCCGGCATAAGAGAGGTAATTTTAAGCGGTGGTGATCCATTAATGATGGATGACGCGGCCCTTTTTATCATACTGGCGCGAATTCAAGCAGCTCCCCATGTTCGGGTGCTTCGAATTCATACGCGAATGCCCGCTGTGACGCCCTATCGAATCACGGATGAATTGGTGGCGGGTCTATCACGTTTTCGCCCCCTTTGGTTGGTGACTCATTTTAATCATCCCAGAGAGCTGACCGGTGTGGCAATCGAAAAGCTTCGACGGTTAACCGATGCTGGGATTCCGCTTCTCAACCAGTCGGTTTTGCTAAAAGGGGTGAATGATCGGGTGGATGTGCTGCGGGATCTGGGTTGGGGGCTGATCGAGGCCGGAGTCAAGCCTTATTACCTGCATCACCTGGATTTGGCTCAGGGTCTGGGGCATTTCCGGGTGAGCATTGAAAAGGGCGTGCGCTTGATCCGGGAACTTCAGGGAACCCTTCCCGGATACGCCATTCCCCGCTACGTCCTCGATGTCCCCGAAGGGTACGGCAAGGTCCCGGTTCAGTATTGTTATTTGAACCGGATGGATGTTCAGCGTTACCAGGTCGAAGCGCCTGATGGAACACGGGTTGAATACTTGGATATGGGATAGGAGACAAGTATGTATCTTTGCCTTGAATCACAGGTGGATACTTGAAAACAGTTGCTTGAATTGATAATGGCAAAACGGGCACCATTTGTTTGAAAAGCCCTTGGGTTTTCAGTGTTTTATACCTTTGTGCGAACCGGTTAATAACTAACGGTGTGTATGGCTGTCACGAGGAAAATCGTGCCAAATACTGCGATGGCCGTTCCGGAAAGTATTCGGATAACGCTTTCGACCTTGTTGCCATACCTGGATGACACGGTTGTTAATACCATGGTTTTTCCCATACCGACGGCTGTAATAACAAGAGAAATGGTAAGGGCCATGCCGAGGGAAATACAGGATGCCATCAGCAGGCCAAGTATTGTCGCATCCATGGATAGGCAAAACAGCATGACCATCACCACGGCAGGACATGGCACCAACCCCACCGCCATGGCCCAGGGCAGCAAGCCTTTTCGCGTTTCGTCCGCAGCTGCCGTTTCTTCTTCGGGCGCGGACGAAATGAACATCGCGTAGGCATTTTTCCCTTCTATTTCAACTGAGGATGCTCAAAGGCCGGCGATCTTGATATACAGCCAAGGAGGTGGCCCCTTCCCCCTTTGACAGATAATGTTTGGACTTGACAAGTCGGTCTATGTGAACTAAGTTATATAAACTAATCTTAATTGGATTGAAATCATGCAAAAAGTGAATATCCATGAAGCCAAAACCAGATTGTCCGCCATTCTATCAGAGGTGGAAAAAAAGGGTGAAACCTATATAATCTGCCGGAACGGGAATCCGGTGGCAGAGCTGGTACCCCGCAAGCGGCCGAATCGATTAGGATATCACCCGGTATTGAGCAAAATCAAAATCGACTACGATCCGGTTGAAGACCTCTCTGATGATGAATGGGGAAAAATTGAATAATGTTGCTGGATACTTGTGCCCTGTTGTGGTTAGCCCATGACCAAACCCGGATCTCTGTGGAGACGCTGGGAAAAATTGACAATGCCCCGGTTGTGTTTATTGCCTCCGTTTCCGGCTTCGAAATCGGGCTGAAACACCGAGCCGGTAAATTACAATTGCCGACCCCTCCGCAAAAATGGATCCGCGAGATACTTCGCCATCATCAAATCGACATCATTGATCTGAATCTCGACATATCCCTTAAAGCAACCGAATTGCCTCCCATCCACAAAGATCCCTGTGACCGATACATTATCGCAACAGCATTGACGAAAGAATTGCCGGTTGTTACGGCTGATCAGCGCTTTGCCGAGTATGGTGTAGAGGTCTTGATTTAGATTTACCGGCTAATAACCAGCGGTATGGATGGCGGCCAGGAGAAAAATCGCGCCAAAGACGGCAATGGCGGTGCCGGATAGTAGTCCCATGATGTATTTGATCGCACCGCCGTACTTGGACGGCACTGCATTGACGACAAGGGTTTTTCTCGCCGATGAAATCAAAAAAACTCGGTAAAAGCATCTTCATTTTTAAATCTCCTTTTAGACTATTTTTTCTTTCTTGTGGTTTTTTTAATATCAGAGAAATTTTATTAAATAGAATTCTGAAAGTGGATGGCGCCCCTGACGTTCATGCAGTCTTGATTATTTTTTCACGAGCCCTTAGGATTCATGAAAAGGGGAGGGATGTCGTTGAAAAATTCTTCAGGTTTTCAACCGT
>JAFDDL010000266.1 GCA_019310865.1 Deltaproteobacteria bacterium
TTCTAAAAACCTATTTCACGCCCGCGGTTGCAACGAATCCTCCCTCCATTGACCGGCAAAATTATCCAGACATGGGCGGCAATCTTGCATTGATAGGCGAAGAATAGCTCATGCTCCCCTGCCTCATGGATGAAGTTGATTTCATACAGCATTTTGCTTTTGGAAGAATTCCTTTGTGAAATCACTCATCGTCCAGCCTATTCTCTTGACCTATAATCTTTATAATTCGCTAAGACCTTCTTTCTCAGATGTGAGATATTCGATCTCATCAAGAATATGACGCAAGTATTCAAGTGGAGATAGCGGCATATTCAACCTCCTTTAGGATGTGTGGACCAATGTGGGGACTAAGGGATTCCAAAGTAACAATTTCGATTTGATGTTGTAAAACATCTTCCAAGAAGAAAGAAAGCTGCATAAAAGTATCAAATGTCTTTCGATTCGGTTCGAATTCCACCAGCAAATCGATATCACTATCCGTGCGCTGTGCTCCATGAACAAAAGACCCAAACAAACCGATCTTTTTTACACCCAGTGCTCTCAGATGAGATTGGTTCTGCTGGAGCACGTTAAATATCTCCAGTTTTGTATTAATTGTAGTCTGCATCCAACTCCTCACAAATAATTAAATCACACCATTTTATTTGTATAATGAATATGGTAATTCAATCATCTCTGTTTTCTCCTTATGGCTTTGTTATTCCTGAGAGTTTTTACACTATCACGATTATAAAAACAAGGGGAATATAGGGGACACCTGCCCCTATTGCTTATTCTTAACCGCCGTCACTTTTGACGTATTCCCCGGGCCACCACCAATGTTTTGCTTAAACCGCCCTTTTTGATGCCAAAACCATTACTTTAAGCCAAGAAAATCTTTTTATTGCCGGGGGAAACGCAAACGGTTACTATGGACATCACGCCGAATAAACCGGCTTTTTGGAATATGGATAAAACAAAGAGAAGGATTTATTGGCCAGGATAACAACCTGTTATAACGTGATGACGATTGAGGTTCTGCATATGGAACAAAAACAGCCGACCCACGCATTGAACGAATACGTATCCAAACAACTGATTCAGCAGTATGGCATTCCGGTGGTGTCTGAAATTTTAACGGAAACAACTGAAGAAGCGGTTTCAGCAGCTCGGAAAATTGGTTTTCCTGTGGTGATAAAAGGCATTGGCGCCACGCTCCTGCACAAAACAGAGAGGGGCCTGGTTCATCTCGACCTTGACAATGAAAAGGACGTGGAAAGAGCCGTCCGGAGCGTTGTCGATGAAGCCGGGGATGAACTGGAAGGCGTGTTGGTTCAATCCCGGATTGAGGGCAAAAGGGAATTTGTTGCCGGCCTTTTTCGGGACGAACTGTTCGGGCCGGCGGTGATGTTCGGACTCGGTGGTGTGTTTGCCGAGGCCCTTTCTGATGTGAGCTTCCGGGTGGCGCCCCTGGCGGAATCCGATGCCAGGGAGATGATCCATGAACTGGCGGCACAGGAACTCCTGGGGGAATTTCGAGGGGATCGTTCCGCAGACGAAGATCAGTTGATCCAGACCTTGATGGGACTCTCCCGGCTGGCCATGGATCATCCGGAGATCACCGAAATCGATATCAATCCGCTCATTGTTTCGCCGGACGGAGCGGTCTGCGCGGTGGATGCCCTGGTGGTAAAAGGTGAACCCGCCCCCAACAAAAAAGCCCGGCAAATTGTTGACCCGGCACGTCTGGGCCAGATCTTCCATCCGCGCAGTGTTGCGTTCGTGGGCGCCTCAGCCCAACTCGGCAAATGGGGTCAGCGGCTCGTGGTCAATACCCTCGGCAACGGATACCAGGGGACGGTTTATCTGGTAAATCCCAAGGGTGGGACCCTATTCGGGCGTCCCGTTTACCGGTCGGTGGAGGAGCTTCCCGAACCGGTGGAGTTGGGGGTCGTTACCATCCCTGCTGCAAAGGTAGCGGATCTCATCCCGCAATTTGCTGCAAGGGGAATCCGTCACATGCTCCTGATCACCTCGGGATTTGGTGAGGTGGGAGAGGAGGGCAAACGCCTGGAACAGGACCTCCTCCAAAAAGCGGAAGCGGCCGATATCGTAATTCTGGGACCCAATACCATGGGGATCTGCAATCCCCATACCCATTTCTATTGTACCGGTGCATTGGTTACGCCCAAACCCGGCGGCACAACGATTCTTGCCCAGTCCGGCAATATGGGCGTCCAGTTGATGGGCTTTGCCGAACAGGAGGATATCGGTATCCGGGCCTATTGCGGCTCGGGTAACGAGTCCATGATTACCATCGAGTCCTACCTGGCTGCTTTCGAGCAGGACAACCGCACCCGGGCGGTGGCGATGTATGTGGAAGGTGTAAAGGATGGGCGGCAGTTTCTGGATACCGCCCGCCGGGTCACTCAAAAAAAACCGGTGGTCCTTTTAAAGGGAGGACGGAGCCAGGCCGGGAGCAAGGCGGCTGCCAGCCACACCGGCTCCTTGAGCTCCGATGCCAAGATTTTCGATGCCGTTTGCCGCCAGGCAGGCATCGTTACAGTCACCCAGCCGGTGAAACTGCTTGATCTGGCAGCGGCATTTTCCTCCCTTCCCCTGCCCAGGGGCAACCGGTTAGCGGTGATGACACTCGGCGGCGGTTGGGGGGTGGTTACCGCAGACCTTTGCAGTGATTATGGTATCCAGGTGCCCGAGCTCTCCGCGAATATCGTGAAGCAGCTGGATGCCATTCTCACGGATTACTGGAGCCGGGCCAACCCGGTGGATCTTGTGGGTGAAAACGACTTTAATATTCCCCTAACCATTGCAGAAGCGCTCATCCGGTGGGACGGCTGTGACGCGGTAATCAATCTGGGGATTATGGGTCGCGGGCACATGGTGCGGCGGGCCGCCGAATCGACGGTCATGATCGATCCGGACATGTCGCCGGATCTCCCCCAGCTGGCGGATAAGCACATATCTAAGTTTGAAAAGAAGTATATTGAGCACCTTGTCCGGCTCATGGAAACATATCACAAGCCCGTCTTCGGCGTCAGCCTTATGAAAACCGGGAACGACAAAACGCTTTATGAAGTGGAAGGCTCCGAATACAAGGGGATTTTCTTCCAAACACCCGAACGTGCGGTGAAGGCCTTTTCAAAGATGTGTGAATACCGACGGTTTTTATCCCGGTGACCGGGACCGTCTGCCATCTGCTCCATAAATAATCCGGTTACTGATTTTTGCGCAGCAATTTCCCTACCGTTGTTTCTTGTTGTTGACTTTCTGTCATAACAATTTGCCCGTTGATAATAACATGCTGAATACCCTCGGGCGCCTGTCGAGGATTTTTGTACGTCGCCTTCATGCCGATCGTGCTGTAGTCAAATATGACCAGATCTGCAAAATTCCCCGGGTAGACGACTCCCCGCTCTTTCATGCCGAATCGTTTCGCCACCATGGAAGTTGATTTGCGAATCGCTTCTTCCAGCGGCATAATGCCTTTTTTCTCTTATGTATTTTCCGATAAAGTAAGGATACATATTGTAGGTATGGGGAGAGTTGATGTTTTGAATCACTTGCGCCACGGCAATGGGATCGAGATCTGAAAGGGGTGTTTGAAGAGACGGATAAGAAAGCAAATCGGAACACGGCATACACAGGGGGTGGTTGAGATAAAGCGGTAGGTTTGCTTCCGTAATTTCCTTTTCATCCTGAAATTGATGATATGCCACGTCATTATCCAAAATCATCAAGTCAAAAATCACATCCAGGGGGTCTTTACCCGCTTTCCGTGCCAGATCGCCAATCGTTTTATCGACATAATCTGTTTTTGTGCAGTTTACGATGATCAACCGATCCATCCAATAGGGATCCGCTTTTGTATTGGAAAAGAGTAATTTCAAGCCCCCATCTTCGGATAACTGCTTGATGCGATCCCGGAAATCGGGGTCCTGTAGTTTTTCAAGAAAGGCTTCCCGTCCCAGTTCCTTCGCAAATTTTAATCCGGCAATATCCGCCACCAGAAATTCATTAATGATCGGTTTGGCGCCCTGGATATCCTGATAGGTGACCATTCGATCAAAAGCGATATCCACCCCCGCTTCCGCGGCCTGATCGATCAGCCATAAGGTCGCATTCGCCGTGGCAAGATCCAACAGCTCCGGATGGGGCTGTGGGGTTCGGTAAACGTTGTAGAGATGGGAGACTTGGAGGGGTATATTGGCGGCTTTGGCAATTTCGATCGCTTCCATCAACCCGTGATACCGCCCGAACCAGACTTCGGTCACATCTCCCGGATAGCTGCTATAACTAGTTTCCCCCTGGGCATCCGCGGGCCACTTGCTCTGTAGAAAACGGTGGTGGGTTGCATAGATCCCCCCATATTTTTGGGCGACTTTCGCCAGTTCAATTACCTCTTCAGTGCTGCTGTGCATGGTCGGATTGTAATCCAACCCGGTCGACAGGCCAAAAGCGCCGTTTTGCATGGCTTCTGCCACCAGCCGCTTCATGGCTTCAATTTCAGGCGCCGTGGCAGTACGTTTATAATCGTTACCGATAACCCTCCCCCTGACCGCACCATGTCCGATGAGCGGGGCAAAATTAATTCCAAAGCCCGCGGATTCGATTCGCGTTAGAAATTCGGGAAAATTAAATTGATCGGGAGTCTCCAAGACCGTCGACATGCCGCAATTTCCCCCGACAAAAGTCGTTATGCCTTGAATCACCCCATTTTCACAGGCCGGGAAATATTCAATCAGTAAATCAAAATGCCCATGGGGATCAATAAAACCGGGGCACACAACGAATCCCTCGGCGTTTATTTTCTTTTTACTCGACGCGGCTTCGAGATTGCCGATTTTTACAATTCGTTCCCCCTGAATTGCCAGGTCGGCCGAAAAAGCAGGCGCCCCGGTTCCGTCAACAATTTTTCCGTTTTCGATAATCAGATCGTACATTTTATGGGCTACCTCAGTCAGTCTTTCGCCTGTTATGCTTCGCGATCTCTGCCCGATTCCCGAAAATGTGTCCGTAGCATTTTAGATCGGGTCAGGCGGTTTGGTGCCTGTTCTTACCCCCGAAGATAGGGGCGAAACGCATTCACCACCTGTTCCATGGCTTTTTGCGCCAGGTGCACTAGCTTGTTCAGCTTTGGAACGTTCTAAGTCCTTTTTCTTTATTCGATCCCTCAATAACTTGGTTTTTTTGTAGAAATCCTGCAAGTTTTGAATGTCTCTAACTACTTTCTGGATCTTTGTCATTTTCCAACGCCTCAATATCTGCAATATCTTGCTTTGAATTTCTAAAACGTTTCATCCAGATTAAATCCTCACGACTTGCAATACATGTTAAGCCATATTCAGTCTCCTCGACAACAGCGTTCTTAATTATTTCTTTATGTCTTTCTTCCTTGCCTACCAGCAAGTCTATGGTAAGCGATTCTTCACCTTCAATTTTGGTTAATCTGTGAAGCGTAATATTCGTATTTTTGAAAGTCCATGGGTTCGCTTCAAATGTATATCCAATCTTTTTCAGAATAGATTTAAGATCATCAATGTCTTCAGAAAGAAGCAAAATATCGATACCTTTGGTATACCTTGGCTGTGTATGAAACGATAACGCAATGCCGCCAACAACCGCATACTGAATATTTGCTTCATTTAGCTTTTTAATTATAGAAAAGAATTCGTCGTATATATTCATAATCTCATTATCGAACGCTGCACCTGACCG
>JAFDDL010000267.1 GCA_019310865.1 Deltaproteobacteria bacterium
CGGTCCGGTTGTTTCTCGGTGTTTTTCAGAGCCACGGCACCGACCGTTTTTGCTTCCGGTTTTTTTCGGTACCAGAGAAATCCGAGCCCAACATCGTGAAGCGTTGTTCGCTGCTCGGATTCGGAACCGATAATAAGATGCCCTTTCTCCATCCGAAGCACATTTTGGGCTTCGACCCCGAAATTTCGAATGCCAAATTCTTTTCCGGCTGCCATGAGCAGTTCCCAGAGCGCCGGCATATGGGAAGACTGAACGTGAAGTTCATAGGATAATTCACCCACAAACCCCAGACGCATCACCCGAACCGGTATGGCATCGTTGATGGTGTATTCCCGATAGCCGATGTACGGAAAGGCATCGTTTGAAACGTCCTCGGCTATGATTTTTTCCAGTACCTTTCCGGCATTGGGACCGGCCATGTTGATGACCCCATAGGCGTCGGTGAGATTCACCATATGAAAATCCCACCCGTCATGGCGGGTGTGGTAGCGGAACCATTCGATGGTGGCGCCGGCCCGGGCCGTGGACGTGGTGAAATAATAATCATTCTCTCCGGTTTTCACAATCACACCATCGTCGACAATACACCCGTCGTCATTGCACATGGCCGAGTATTTCATTTTATCCGTGCCCACTGTGGCCATGTTACCGACATAGATCCGCTGCAGGGCCTTGGGGGCATCGGGACCGAAAATCCTGAATTTCCCAAGTGTGGATGCATCCAGCAGCCCCACATTGGTGCGGACATTCTCGATCTCCTGCCGGCAAGTGAGGTCCTGGGAGAAATATCTCGCCCGGCGCCACACGCCGATTCGCCGGAACACGCCACCGGCTGCCTTCTGCTCGTCATTCATCGGGGTCCGCTTGCTCATATCGTGGTTACTGCCGGCAAAGGTGGCGATATACGAGGGGACCAGGGGTGCTCGAACAGTGGTGGGTTGGGGAACGGCGTTTGGATCTCCCAAGTGCTGGGCCATGTATTGGGGCAGATTATGACCGGGAATGCCTCCCTGCCCCGGACCGGTTCCCACGGCTGCAAACCGCTTGACCAGCTCCGGTACGTCAAACCCGTTTCCAGCGGCCTGTTTAACGTTCTTGACGGCGGCATCCTCATCAAAACAGATATAGGCCTTTCTGCCGTTTACCGGTCCCAGGGTCAGCTTGCATCCGGTCTCGGGACCGGGAAGGCGTGCCAGATCTTTTTCCGCGGTATCCATATCCGCCTGGGCATTTAAGCCCAATGCCCCGGCCGCTTTGAGCCCCGCCAGCTTACCGGACGCTTCGATGGCATTCGGGTCGGAAAGGGCCAGCATGCGGCCTGCTGCAAACATGCCCGGTGGCAAGGCGGTGGGCAGGAAAGTCCCGGTTTTTGGATCATAGGCCAGTTTGGCATGGGCCATGGATAATGGGCCGGTGACCGGTGTGAGACCGGCGGAAGCCACCAGGAGATCGCACGAAAAGGTTTTTGCGGCTGTTCCCTGGCGAAGTTTCAAGGTTGCCCGGGACACTGTTTTTCTGCCTTGGGCATGGGTGGCCACCCACCCTTTCATCAAGGGGATTCGACGTTTCAGCAAAGCGCTCTCCAGCTCGGGATCCTGGCCGTCTTCACGGATATCGGCCACGCAGGCGATATCGAGCCCATGGTCGAACAGGTCGGCGGCTGCCTCCAATCCCAGGTCATGGCCGATGCTGAACACCGCCTTTTTCCCGGGAAGGATGCCATAAGTATGGGCCAGCCGGTGTGCGCATCCGATCTGCATGACGCCGGGCCTTTCGTTGTTTTCAAACAGCAACGGCCGTTCGATACAACCGGTGGCCACCACCAGGCTTTGGGCCCGAATTTCCACATACCGCTCATCAAAGGCGTCACTGGCCCCGCCCACCTGATACGCGGTGACCAGGTGGTTGGTATAGGTTCCGGTTACCGAACAATGGGTGAGCACCCTGACGTTCTGCGCCTGATACAGGGCATCGGCCAGCGATTTGGCGCGTGGTAAAAGAGATGTCCGGTAGTCATACATCCCACCGAGACATGGCCTTGATTCCAGCAGTATGACCCGAAGTCCCTTTCCAGCTGCAGCCAGGGCGGCGGCCATTCCGGCGGCGCCCCCGCCAATGACACAGACGTCCGCCGAGGGGTATATCTCATCGTAGGTGCCGGGCAAATTGAAATCGGGATCCACTGCGCCGATACCGGCCGCCTTTCGAATCTGCTTCAGGGCCATGGGCCATATTTTTGCCGGCTTGTGCATGCTTCGGTAGTAAAAGCCCGCGGGCATGGCCCAGTCCATTTTGTCGATCACCGACATGATGTCGGTATCCGGAGCGCCTTTCACGTTCTGGGCCTGGACCGCCATTCCGGATTTCAGGAGCGTTTTTTCCGCACAGACATTGGGAACGCCGTCAACGTTCATGTAGGTGTTGGCCGATTCCCCATCAAGGCTGTAAAGCCCCCGGGGTCGATGGTATTTCAGACTCCGGGAAAAAATGCGGATACCGTTGGCATACAGCGCCGTGGCCACCGTATCGCCGGCAACCCCTTCATAGGCTTTGCCGATATAGGTGAACGGGATTTTCTCGGTGGGTCGTATTTTCAGTGTGGATAGATGATTCAACCGTGTCATGATGCGCCCTCCGCCCCGTCTACTTCCCTGTTTTTAACCGTGTCCCGATGGGTGGTGAACCAGATTCCGCATCCGTCCTTGTGGCACCATAGTTCTTGCTGGACACCGGCCACACATTTGTTCATATGGACGTAGTCCACCCAGGTACCGGGGGATAAATCCGCCTCTTCGGGACGTGGCCCTTTTTCTTCTCCACCATATCGAAATTCATAGCCATTTCGTTTACCGCAGATGGGGCATGTAATTGTGAGTGACATGTCTCGTGTCTCCTTATCAATACTGTTTTCGCGTCAGTTCCACGCCGTGTAACTGATGGGCCCGGCGGTTTCTCCCATGAGCCGGTGCTGTTCATACCGACGTGCGGTGAAGGGTTTGAGAATCTCCGGACATTCTTCCCTGGCGACAAACTCGGCCATGTACTTGCCGGCAACGGTGCAGGACTTGAAGCCGAAATATCCCCACCCACAGTCCACGTAATATCCTTCGATGGGATCGTTTCCATCCATGATGGGGGCCATGTCGGGGGTCATATCGGCCAGTCCGGCCCAGTGACGCATAAATCGTACACCCCGAAGACATGGAAGCATCTCTGAAAGGGCTTGCGCCTGGTGCTTGATGTAATAGGCCGTGGTCTGGGTCGTGTAGTTGGGCCACGGATCCATGTGGGCACCGGTGGCGATCTCGCCTTTCAGCGTCTGATTGGCATAGGCATGGTACGCGCCGGATGAGACAACGTGGTTCAGAAGGGGCTTTAGGGGTTGGGTCACCATGGCCTGGATGGTCAGCACGCTGATGGGTAGTTTGATGCCCAGCAGGTGATAGGCGATGGCGGCCGAGTACCCGCCGGCGGCGTTGAGTACCTTGGGGGTCATTATTTTTCCCCGGTCGGTATTCACGGCGACGACTTTGCCGTTTTTTGTTTCAATGCCGGTCGCCTCGGTTTGCTGGTGAATGTGGGCCCCATGTTTTGCGGCCCCCCTGGCCAGTCCCCACACCACCGCATCATGCCGGACGATTCCGCCGGGCGGGTGGTACATGGCGCCAAAGATAGGATAGGTGATATCCTCTGAAATATTGAGTGCCGGTACCATCTCCTTGCATTGCTTGGCATCGAGCAAGTGGCTTTCGATCCCGCTGTATTGAGCCGAGGCAATCTGCATCCGCGCTGCGCTCATGGCCGCTTCACTATGGCACAGGTTCAGGTTGCCGCAGTTGTAGAACATGAGGTTGAAATCAAGTTCCTTGGTCATTACCGGCCACAGGTCCAGGGCTTCCTGATAAAGCGGAAGATTTTCCGGGGTCCGCTGGTTGGCCCGAACAATGGCGGTGTTCCGGCCGGAACCGCCAAACCCGATGAAATGTTTCTCAATCACCGCCACATTGGTGATGCCGTGATACCGGGCCAGAAAATAGGCCGTGGCCAGGCCATGGAGCCCGCCCCCGATGATCACCACGTCATAGCTGGATTGAAGTGCCTGTTTTTTACCCCACAGGGGTTTTTTCATACCGAACATATCCGTATCCTTTGTTGAATTTTTCGCCCCGTTTGCTAATCGAGACGGGAAAATGGTATAACAGCACTCATTTTGATGGTAAAATATGTCAATGAAGTGGATCATGTCAATAAAAAAATTAAAAAATGACATAATTTCTTTCATTAGTTATTGACATATTTCATATCCAGCTGTATTTAATTGATATTATAAAACCCAACATTCACAGAGATTCGATGACTGAAGACTAGTTTACAAAACCAGAGGCCGCAGATGACTGATATGAAACAAAACCCGGCAATGCAAAAAGCTCTGAAAACATCGCCATCCCTGACCCCTAAGGGGAAACTGCTACGAAGATTCATCCTGGGCAACCCCCGTAAAGCGGTATTCATGACCTCCAAGGAACTGGCAGGGGCCTGCGATGTGAGCGAAGCCACCGTGGTGCGCTTTGTGAGCCAACTTGGTTACCAGGGGTACGGCGCGTTCCGGCAGGCGTTGCGGGATTTTGTGGACCGGGAACTAACCTTGCTCGAGCGTGAGGGCATCTCCGGCGGGTCGGAACCGGGCAAGGAGCGCCTGCACCGTGTCATCACCGAAGAGATTGACAACCTGCTGCACGCTTACGAAAAAATCGATCCGGAAACATTAAGGCGCGCCATTGAAAAAATCCGGCAAAGCCCCACCGTTTACGTGGTCGGCTCCCGGGTTTCTTACACCTACGCCTATTACCTGGGCTGGTCGCTCACCAAAGTCCGCGAGGACATCCACATCCTCAAGGGCAGTGACAGCGCCACCATCGACTGGATGACCATTGCCCCCAAGGGCACCCTTATCATTATCATCGCCACTTCTCGATACCCCAATGAACTGGTTCGGCTCGGAAAACTGGCAAGGCGCCTCGATTTGGACCTATTGGTGATCAGTGATAGTTCACTGTGCCCCATCACGCAGTTTGCCCATCTGTCTCTGATTGCCCCCTCCAAGAGCATTCCCTTTATCGGAAACCCCACGGCCATCCTTTGCATCATCAACTATCTGATCCTGGAACTGGCAGGCGACGATGGCCGAAAGATCAAGGCTCACCAGGAAAAACTGGAGCAGGTATACCGGGAGCACGACCTGCTGTTCAATCTTAGGCGGGAAGATCCCGGATTCGAATAACCATTGACTATTGATATCAGATGGTTAAAAATTCGCTCGGTTTCAAAACACGGTATGTATAGATAAACGCCATTCGAAAGAGGGAATTACCATGACGTTTGAAACGGTGATCGGTTTAGAAATCCATGCCCAACTAAAAACCAGAACGAAGATATTCTGCAGCTGCTCCACGCAGTTCGGGGCACCGCCCAACACGCATACCTGCCCGGTTTGCCTTGGCATGCCGGGGATGCTGCCGGTGTTGAATAAAAAGGTAGTGGCCTATGCCATGCGAATGGGGTTGGCGACGCACTGCCGGATTGCCGGAGAAAGCCGATTTGCGCGGAAAAACTACTTTTACCCGGATTTGCCCAAAGGGTACCAAATTTCTCAGTATGAACTGCCCATCGCCCATGACGGTTATATTGACATTGACGTTGCCGGCCGGATCA
>JAFDDL010000268.1 GCA_019310865.1 Deltaproteobacteria bacterium
TGGGTGATCGATGAGCCACATGTGCGCGGTATGCGCGCGGTCATGGACGCATGGAAAATCATAGATGCCGGGTTTACCACTATTCGTGATGTGGGGGGGATGCTGGCCATCTACCTGAAAACGGCCGTGAACGAAGGATCCATCGTGGGGCCGCGTATTTTGGCCTCGGGCCTGGTGGTTACCCAGACGGCCGGTCATGCCGACTGGCATTTTGTCCCCAGAGAGTGGGCCGATCGCATGCTGCTGGGCCGGGTGGCCGACGGTGTGGCGGAAGTGCGCAAAGCCGCCCGTGAACAGCTTCGGGAAGGGGCCGATTTGTTAAAGATCATGACAACCGGCGGCGTGATGTCGGAAAAAGACAGCCCCTCTGCCGTGCAATACAGCATGGAGGAGGTGCGCGCATTTTCAGAAGAGGCCAGAAACGCCGAAGTGAAAACCACCACCCACTGCCACGGCGCCCAGGGCATCAAAAACGCCATTCTCGGCGGAATCGACTGCATCGAGCACGGCACCCTCATGGACGACGAGTGCGTTGAATTGATGGTCAAACACGGCACCCACCTGGTGCCCACCTTCGCCATCGTTGATGCCATCGTTACCAATGGCCGAAAAATGGGGGTCATGGAGGGCTCCGTTCGAAAAGCCGAGGCAGTCACCAAACATCATATGAACAGTTTCCTATCCGCCTACAAGGCCGGCGTGACCTGCGGTCTGGGCACCGATTATCTGAGCGATCCCATGAGCCCCCACGGGGAAAACGCGGTGGAGCTGGACATCTATGTCAACAAGGCGGGTCTGACGCCCATGGAAACCATTGTCTGCGCCACCAAGAACAACGCCATTATCCTTAATCTGGAAAAGGATCTGGGCACATTGGAGGCGGGTAAACTCGCCGATGTGCTGGTGGTGAACGGAAACCCCCTGGACGATATCACCCTCTTGCGCGACAAGACCCGGATCACCGAGATTTATAAAGAGGGCACGCCGGTGCCCAGGCTTCCGAAATAGACTCTCGCCATCGTGCCCATCCGGAAAGGGGATGGACACTTAATCGTATCTGTCTATTGTATTTATCTATTGTATTTATCTGTTGTATTTATTTATAGGACCCCGACGTAAACGAAAGGAGCAACATGACGGATCAAGAGATGAGCAAGGCCGACAAGGCGTATAAAAAATATGTAAAGCCCGCTGGGATCGGTATGTTTATTTACGGTGCCATCGTGCCCTTTGTGGCTGCCTTTTCCGGTGAATCGACATTCAACTATTTCCCCATGCCTTTTTTTGAGACCCTGTTCGCCAAGCGGGTAACGCTTGCCCTGCTGGCCCCAGTGATGTTGATCCTCGGTTTCGGACTGATAAAGAAGCAATTCTGGGGGTGGATCGGAATGCTTGCATTGGTGATCGGTTTTCCCGGGTATCTGGTGGCGATGGCATTGCTGGGCCATATGGCCGGCGCGATACCATTCGGTTTATCGCCGATGACGTACGCCATTGCCAATGTCATTATGGTTGTGCTGGGGACCTGGTCGATTTATGCTTGGTACAAGCCGGTCTTTGTTCCTGAATCGTAAAGACATTGATTTTAAAAAGCCACCCTTGAAAGGAAATAACCCATGGACGTTCAGTTGAAGAACAACCTGGAAAGACTGCGCAAGCATTCTGAAATAAATGGATATTACGGTGGTCTCACCAGCTTATTCATGCTCGACGCCTGGACGGCCATCCCCCCCAAGGGGCGCCCCTACCGCAGTAAGATGTCCGGCTTTTTCGCCGGCGAGCAGCTCAGGCACCAGACCTCCAACGAGGCAAAGGAATTGATCGCGTGCCTCGAGGGCGTTGACCTGGAAGATGATATTCAACAGGCCATGCTTCGCGAACTCAAGCGCGAGTACGCGTACAACACTGCCATTTCACCGGAAAAGATGGCCCAAGTGACAGAACTGACCTCCGAAGCCCAGGCCGTCTGGAAGGAAGCGCACGAAAAATCGGACTACAATCTGTTCAAACCCTATTTGAAGCAAATTTTCGATTTAAACCGGGAGCTCGCTGATCTGATCGGCCTGGACGGCCACCCGCTCAACAGCCTGGCCGCCCGATTTGAGCCGGAAATTGACGTGGAGAAGGTCGCGGCCCTGTTTGCGGATTTAAAAATCGGCATTATCGATCTGTTGGGAAAAATTACGGCCGGTGCTGCCGATATCGACGACAGCTTTTTCCACCAGGATTTTGATAAAACCCAAGTTTTCGAATTCACAAAACACGTGGTTGAAACAATGGGCTACGACGCCCAGGCTGGCGGATACGGCGAAGTGCTCCATCCCTTTTGCGCTATGATCGGCCCCAACGACGCGCGAATCACCTCCAATTACAGCAACTTTAAATTCGGTGTCTTTGCCGGTATTCACGAGGCTGGACACGGCATGTACGGCCAGAATTCCGATGCAGCGTTGGCCGATACCGGCCTGTGGGGCGGCATCATGGGTGCGGTGCACGAAAGCCAGTCCCGGTTCTATGAAAATATTCTCGGGAAAAGCCGGGCCTTCTGGAGCGGATTTTTCCCCGAGGCCAAGCGCCGATTCGCTCAATTTGCTGATGTGGACCTGGATCAGTTCTACCGGGCGTTAAACCGCGTGGAGCCCTCGCTCAAGCGCATCACCTCCGATGAGGTGACCTACAGTCTGCACCCGATCATTCGATTCGAAATCGAAAAGGAAGTCCTGGAAGATAAGGTCAGCGTCGATGAGCTTCAGGACGTCTGGAACGCCAAGTACAAAGCGTTTCTCGGCGTCGAACCGCCCAACGACCGCGAAGGCGTGCTTCAGGACGTTCACTGGTCCATGGGACTTTTTGGTTATTTTCAGAGCTACTCTTTGGGCAACCTCTATGGCGGACAGCTGTTGGCCCAGCTGAAAAAAGAGGTTCCCACGGCCTTTACAGAAATTGCCGCGGGTAATTTCAAACCGGTCAATACATGGTTTCAGGAAAATGTGCATGGGCCCAGCCGCGTGCTCACCCCGGACGCCCTGGTGAAAAAGGTGACCGGCGAAGAACTGTCCGCGCGCTATTTCGTGGATTACCTCAACCAGAAGTATTCCGAAATCTATGGGTTATAGGGAGAAGGGGGACGCCGTTTTGGGGGACGTTCATGCATAAATGCATAACTCTGGAGAGTTATGCATTTATGCATGAACGTCCCCCAAAACGTCCCAATCCGGTATATATGCGGTGATATTGGTAAAATTGAGTTTTGCTCCGCCGCATTCCGAACATTTTTTTCTGGGGATTGCCGCTGTTATGATATAGCCGCAGATCTCGCATCTCCAATCCGTCAACCCACAATTTGGACAAATATCCTCATCAAACCGTTTGGAAGCGCCATGGCCGCAATTCGTGCAAATATATCGCGAATGGTTAAACCGCATATCGTCTTTCTACCTCTATCCTGTTAATTGTGTCTGACATTGCCCCCAGGCAACATGAATTTATTGCCATATTTTCCAGTAAAAACGAAGCCATTGGTTAACTTGCTAAAAGCTCTGGACTCTTTTATAAAAACATCCCGGCCCAAAGGATGGAAGCAAGACAGCCCGGAGGTGTGGATATAGATTTTTCGATGGATGTGGCATCTTTGTTTTATCATCTGAAGTCCGCCCCGCATTTCCTATGTCTCAGATTGGTGATCTTGCGGTTTTTCCAGGCAAAGATCTCGCCAGGTGCAGTTCTCACGGCTGCAATGACTTTGAATTTCCGCCACAGCAAAACAGTCAGGGTCTTTCTCAAAACGCTGAATGCTTCTAATAAGATGTGCTATATCAACATTGTCAGTAGCCATTTGTGCTTATCGTTATTGTCTGACTGTATAGGCTCCCGGTGCACTGCGCAGTAGAGAGTGCGACAACATTCGCACTCTATTTCGCCCAAATTGGCCCATCTTCCTGTCTGCGGGTTCTGTCCCGACGGCAAACCCATCCAACAACACTGATATGGGTATAGCCGTCACTTGGCTGCAACCTGCGGTCTTTATTACGGCGGTTTTGCGTGCTGTTTTTCGGGTCGCGGTTTGAATTTGAGTGCTGTTTGGGTAGATCTCGATTTGTGTACATAGAAAGCCTCCGTTTTTATTAGGGTAGTAACGGGGACGTTCTTCAGATTATAAGATTCTCAATGGAATCTTATAATCTGAAGAACGTCCCCAAAATGTCCCAAAATGGGTCCATGAATCGGTCGGTCCGACCCCTCAGGCCGCCTTGATCTTGGTACCCGTTCCTATACTATGTGGGCTTTTTGTGTGCTTTTCCAGAATGCCTGCCAGATAATCGAGCCCTTTCAGGAACAATTCCCGATAATCCTGGAAGGCTTTATTGGTATCGGCTTGCCACTCGGAGTAAAGTTTGTCCAGACTCTGATTTCCTTTTTCGAGCTGTTCCACGAAAATTTCGAACATTTTTTCATTCTGTTTTTGGAAATGTTCATAATTATTAAATGCGGTTTCAAAATGATCTCGGGTCGTGGAAAAGATGTTTTCGGATTTCATGGGGATTCTCCTCTTTTTTGACAAATGGATTTTTTTTGGTGCTCCTGCCGGAAACACACAATGTCGATGATCAACTTTTCTTTGTCTGTAATTTATATCGGATTCCGAATGTTTGTCCATAGAGGCAGGGCTTTATTTTAATGGGGCAAACACCCATGGCTGGGGAATTATCCCGGGGCAAAGCCGGGATCTATTCCTTCCACAGATCGATGTCGATGAGACCCAGCTTTGCGGCATAGCGGGTCACTTCAAGGGAGCTGCGCAGGTCAAGCTTGCGCATGATGCTCGATCGGTGGTTTTCAACTGTTTTGGGGCTGATGAAAAGTCTTTGACTGATTTGATGGTTTGAAACCCCTTCGGCGACCAGTACCATTATTTCCTGCTCCCGGGGAGTCAGCGAGTTATAGGCATCATCGGTGATGATGAGCTCTTTATCCTGTATCCCCACAAGCTTTCTAACGACCTCCTTGGAGACATGAGAATCCATATAATAGTCGCCTTTTAAAACGGTATCAATTGCTTGCAACAGTTTTTCAGAGGCGGATTCCTTGACGACATATCCCCTCGCCCCGGCCTGGAAGCCTTTGACGATATAATCGACCTTGGAATGCATACTGACGATCACAATACGCATCTTAGACGATACTTTCAGTAGTTTCGGAGTCAGTTCGATGCCGCTTTGATCCGGTAAGGAAATATCCACCAGGGCCAGATCAGGGCCGAGCTTTTGGGCCATTCGAAGGGCTTCACGCCCATCGCCTGCCTCACCGACCACATCATAACTGCCGATACGTGCAATAATGGCCTTGAGTCCCTCCCGAAAAAGGGGATGATCATCAACAATCAAGATTTTTTTATGTTGCGCCATGTTGGTCCCTTTTTTGTGGAATTTTTATCAAAATGATCGTTCCTTTCGAGGGGAGTGACTTGAGGGTCATTTTCCCGCCGAGCAGGCCGGTTCTTTCCCCCATACTCTGGATTCCCATCCGTTTCTCATTTGCTGCGGCTTCCAATCGACGCGCCACATCAAACCCCCGGCCATTATCTTCGATGCGAAGAGTGATGTTCGGAGAAGCTGCGATCAATTTAACGAACGCATCAGCAGCCCCAGCATGCTTTCGGATGTTGTTCAGGCCTTCTTGAACCAAACGATACAAATTGATCTCGGTTTCA
>JAFDDL010000269.1 GCA_019310865.1 Deltaproteobacteria bacterium
CTGACTGAAACAAAGGCCTGTACACCGAAACCAATCTTTTCCATATCGACTATTGCATGATATCTTTTGATGACACCTTGGGCCTCCAGGCGACGTAAGCGCTCTTGGAGAGTCGTCGCCGGCACCTCGAGCTGACGGGCCAGCTTACTGTTTTTGATTCTGGCGTTTTCTTGTAATGCGCGAATAATATTTCGATCCAGAGAATCCATAATTAACCTGATAACCGTTTAAGACCTTAAGTAAATTGTCGTTTCCGGACAGAAGACTGTGCTTGCATTTACGTATTATAGCAAGATAAAATGTAAAATCAACATAAAAAATAGTTGACAATGGTTTATTCAACGGTTAATAACTCAAATATACGATAAAATGACGATATGGCATGAGCTTGATATTTTGGCACCAAAACAACCCATACGGGAGGCGCGACATGAAAAAGAAAAAAACGATTAACGATTTTTATGAGATGAAAAAAAGCGGAGAAAAAATCACCTTTCTGACATCCTACGATTACCCCACGGCATCCTTTGCCGAGGCTGCCGGGCTGGACATGCTGCTGGTCGGTGACAGTCTGGGTATGTGCGTCTACGGCTATAAGGGTACGATTCCAGTGGTCATGGACCAGATGATCTACCATGCCGACGCGGTTCGGCGGGGCGCTCCGAACACCTTTGTGGTTGGTGACATGCCCTTTATGGCCTACCAGAGCTCCACAGAAAAGGCGGTTGAAAATGCCGGCCGATTTCTGAAAGAGGCCGACTGCGATGCCATCAAACTGGAAGGTGGCGTTCGGATTGCGTCCCAGATTCGCGCCATCGCAGACGCCGGCATCGTCGTCATGGGACATATTGGCCTGACCCCCCAAAGCTCGGGACAACTCGGTGGGCATAAGGCCCAGGGGCGAACCGCCGATGCCGCCAGAATGGTGGTTGAGGATGCCGTGGCTGTCAAGGAAGCCGGCGCCATGATGTTGCTGGTTGAAGCCGTACCCCCCGAAGTCTGCGGTTTTATCGCACGGAAGTTGGACATGCCGGTGCTGTCCATTGGCGCGGGCCCGGATTGCGATGGCCAACTGCTGATCGTATCGGACCTGATTGGACAATTCCAGGCCTTTACGCCGAAATTCGTAAAAAAATACTGCAATGTGGCCGAAACCATCACCGAAGCCATGAAAGCCTACGGTGAGGATGTCCGATCGGGTCGGTTTCCCCAGGACGAGCATTGCTATCGCATGATCAAAGGGGAAGAGGAAAAATTTATCGAAACCATGAAAAAACTGACATAGAAGTGGTTTCAAAACCACTTCCATCCATTTACGCTAAACACATTAGGAGAACACAATCATGACGGATCTCAGAGAAAGACTCAAAATAACCCCGGATCGTATGGAAGAAATCAATGCTTTTCTCATGGATCCGGATAACGAACTGGTCAACCAGCTACTGGATCTGATCGACAGCTACGGCGGACCGGAGGCGATCAATCGCAAGGCCGCGGAAGCCGGAAATCTCGACAACCTGATGGCCCGGCTCAAAAGCCAGAATTCGCCGTATGTGGAGGGCCTTGAATGGCTGATGGAACAGCGGGAAGCCGGCGCCTTTGTTCCCATGGCGGAATACCGGGATCGCGTACTGGGTGGCAGCGTTGTGGATATGAACGAAAAAAATGCCGTAACGCTCGAAATCAGCGCCCTTCAGTACTTTCCGTGGCTGATTTCCCAGGCCAAGCGCGCCATTGAAAAGCGCGAGCTCATGCCGGCACGTTATATCCGGGTTCGAAACATGGTCGAACAAATTGCCGACCAGGGAGACACCCTGGCAGTGGCCGCCGGCATGCAGATCGTCGGGGCAACGTACGTGGAAACCCTTGATACCAAGGGTCTTGACGGCGCCAATGTTCATCTTGGCGGACCGGAAACCATCACCGGTTATTTTGGCGGCATCGGTCAGCCAAACGATTATCCCGTCAAATGGCTCGACGAATACCTCAAATACTACACGACCTACGGCATCCGCCAGGTGCTCAACGTCAACGCCGGTTCTATCCTGGCGGCCTATCTTCTGCATAAATTGGGGGTTGATAATGAATTCAAGATTTCCGTATTCATGGGAATCGACAATCCGTACGCCATCTTCTGGACATTGATGACCGCACGGATGTTTGCCCGTGACGACGGCACCACGTCGCTAATCGGTTTCAACCTGTCCAACTCCGTCAACAATGACACCATCCGCCAGGCGGCCAAGATCCGAAAGGCACTGGGACTCGAAGCGATTGTTCGCTTTGAGCATCATATCACGGAGACCTATAAACACATCGTGCGCCAGCCGTATAACCGGCGCGACGAGTTGGTGGAAATCGCCAAGGACGTTCCCAATATCGCTGCCAAGCATGAAGGGGGCGATCTGGACATAGAAACGAGCCTGGACCACCCATCGGATATCCTGGAGTACTTCCTCCCGAAAGCCGAGGTTGAAGAAAAAGGCTTGATGGCAACGCTGGAGGTCAATTACCTAAGTAAGCATAAAGCCCTGAACCGCACCGCCGACGCACTCACAAAAGCAGGTATCGGGGTTGTCTGTGCCACGAACCTTCATAAACAATAAAGATGAAAAATCTCTATTCGAAAACCACGGCCGCCATGGCGCATTCCTTTATCCGGGAGATTTTGAAGGTGACCAAGGGCGTTCCTGGCATGATTTCCTTTGCCGGCGGGCTTCCGAGCCCGTCGTCATTTCCCAAAGAATTGCTGGCGGATCTCTTTTCGCAGGTAATTACCGCAGAAGGAGATGATGTCTTGCAGTATGGCGCCAGTGATGGCGACCGTGTTTTTAAACGGGTGATCAAGGAATTTGAAGCGGTTCCCTATCTGTCCGACGATGAGATCATGATCACAGTGGGGTCCACCAACGGTATTTATTATTTTACACGCACATTCATCGATCCGGGCGATATCATTATCTGCGAAGCCCCCGGCTTTCCCGGCTCGCTGGCCGCCATGGAAAGCTGCGGCGCCCGGATCGTTGGTGTGGAAATGGATGCCGTCGGCATGATCCCCGAACGTTTGAGAGCGACGCTGAGGAGGTTGATCGACCAAAATGAACCGGTGAAATTCATCTATGTCATTCCCGAGTTTCAAAATCCCAGCGGCCGGACCATGGATCTGAATCGGCGACGGGCCATCATCGAAGTTGCACAGGAATTCGATCTGCCCATCCTTGAGGATCAGCCGTACCGGGAACTTCGCTTTGACGGCGAGCGCATCATTACGCTCTGGGAGCTTGCGCGCACCGAGTTTAACGATCCCAAAATGGTGACCATCGCCAAGTCATTTTCCAAAATTTTGGGTCCCGGCCTGCGTCTTGGCTTTGCCGCCGGACCGCCTGAGGTTATGAATCCAATGGTGAAATGGGCCCAAAAGGCAACCGTTAGTCCCGATTGCGTCACCCAACGGGTCGCTGCCCGGTTCATCGAGCAGGGCCACATGCATCGGCATATTCAAACCATCATCGACCTGTACCGCCCCCGCCGGGATGCCATGTTAGATGCATTAGAATCTTATATGCCGGATGGTGTTCAGTGGACCGTTCCAGAAGGTGGCATGTTCATCTGGGTCACCTTTGATGAGGCCGTGGATACGGATCAACTCTTTGATCGGGCTGTTGAGAAGAAAGTGGCCTTTATTCCGGGCAGCAAGTTTTACCCGCAGGGCACCGGAAAAAAGAATGAACTTCGCCTCAATTTTTCCTATTCAACCGAAGCGCAGATCACCGAGGGAATTCAGCGGCTGGCAGATCTCTTATAATCCAAAAGCCAAGGATTCGTCTTCCTGTGTGAGTTTCTAGTGCCCTATTATTCAGACCATTCATCAATCTCTATCTCGAATCCCTCTTCGGACATATCTTGCTCAAATTCAGGATCCAGCTTGACACATTCACGCGTAAGCCTGCTTTTTTCGATCCTGAACCTTGAATTTTGAACCGCTTAACCCTTTATTGATTTTTCTAAAGAAAATTGCGAAAATACAACACATCACGAAATTGAAGATTGTTTTGAGTCAACAGCCATATAAAATCTAGCAACTCTTGTCCGCGCTGCGTATAACATATTAGAGGGTGTTTTGTCTGAAAATTCAGATAACGAAAAATCAGGTTGCCTGAAGGATGCCGAACTGAAAAAGGGAGGCATACATACGCAGGACAGGCATGTGGCGTCTGACGACGAGTTGCCGGCCGAGTCGGACCAGGGCTTTGATGCGGTTTATGCCCAGTGCAATAATGCATTAAACCGGTATCTGTCTCGCCGCCTGAATTCAAAGGAGGACGTTGAGGACATGGCCCAGGAGGTTTACCTTCGATTTGTCCAACATTATCGGCCCAGGAAAAAGTCACCCTTGGGTTTTTTATACAAAATCGCCTCTAATTTAATAAAAGACCATTTTCGAAGGCAGTCTGCGCGGTTCGCGGATGCGCATGTCAACTATGAGGATGTCGAGTTGGCCTCCCCCATGGCCTCTCCGGAGGAGATTTTACGATCCCGGCAAGGCATCGAGGCGTTCAACAAGGTCCTTGAGACGTTGAATCCAACCATGCGGCGCGTTTTCCTGTTGCATCGCTTCTGCGGCCTGACCCATGAGGAAATTGCCTATGAAATGGAAATTTCAAAAAATGTGGTACACAACCACATCTATCAGGTGCTTATCCAGTTTCGGAAGAAAATTCCGGAGTACATATGAAACGAAAAGATGACAATAATTATTACGACACCGACGAATCGGTGTCATTTGAGGCCACAAAGTGGATTTCACGGATAAAATCGGGGCAGATGACCCCGGAAGGTTGGGACAAGTTCCGTACCTGGCTGGCTGAAGATCGGGCGCATATTACTGAAATAGAGATGATGAGCGCCATATGGGACTGTTCGGATGTGCTGAAAGAGAATCCGTTTGTGGCCCAGGAAGCCGGCTGGCTCAAGGCCAGGCGCCGGGGTCGCGGTGTAATGAAATGGCTGCTCCCCTTCAAGACCGGTATGCCAATCCTCAAACCGATTGCGGCCGTCACCGTCGCATTGTTGATCGTTGTGGGCCTGTGGTGGGACCGAACCAATGAGATGGCACCCATTTCATATCAAACCGCTGTTGCCCATCAACGAGCCATCTCCCTGCCGGACGGCTCAACCGTTTCTCTCGATACAGACACCTCTATAACGACACATTATACGGAGACGATACGGGAAATCAATCTGGTAAAGGGCCGTGCCCTGTTTGCCGTCGTTAAGGACCCCGATCGACCTTTCATTGTAAAGGCAGGCAAAGTATCGATTCGCGCCGTGGGTACCGAATTTAATGTATACAAGAAAACAGACAAGGTCTATGTTACCGTGACAGAGGGGCAAGTAAAGGTCATCCGCAAAAATGGCATGATGACATCATTAAAAAAAGATGTGCATTCCATCAAAACAGAATCCGCGGAAAAGCCTCTTCTTGCTGCGGTTCATGAAGAACAGGGGGTGGTGGCGAAATTGGTCGGCTCGGGTGAAGAGATCGTTGTCAGCGAAAAGGAACCCACCTATGAATTAAGGCCCGTTAACATCGAGAAGGCCAAATCGTGGCAGTCAGGAAGGCTCATTTTTCATAACACCCCCTTGAAAGAAGCCATAGAGGAAATCAACCGCTATCTGGAACGAAAGATTCAGATCCGGTATCGAAAATATCCCCGTGAGCATTGTCTTCAAAGTCAGGGACCGAAAACACTTTCTGCCGACACTTGAAGACATTATGCCGATCAGGTCGAATAGGGACATCAGTGGCCGGATAATCTTAACCAAAAGAGATGATTGAGATAGCCACGAAAGGACACGAAAGACACGAAAGTTACAAAGCTTTATTGTATTTATTATAAATCTTCTTCAGGAAACCATCCCCCAGGGGGCTCCAGACTTGAATGGCGCTTGAGAGAATATCGTAGAAAAGCCCCTGTATATAAGCTTCTTGTCCATATTCGTGTCTTTCGTGACCTTTCGTGGCCAAATGTTTATGCGCTTTCTTTTTTAGCAGATTCATCAGACGCTGCGTATAATCCTTTAGAGAGTGTTTTTCGCAGCTGCCCACTCCAATAATAGAAATGCCATGAAAACAATTGTGGAAGCCGCCGAGCATCCGGCGTTGGAACTTGTGATATTCTGAATGCCGATGGGATGCCCATCGGGTTTATCAAAAGAAGCATAAAGGAGATGCCCTGATGAACAGTAATTGTTTTAGCGCAAGAAACCCTTTTGTTCAGTATGCCACAAGAATTATTTTGGGAATAATGTGTCTGGTCCTCTTGATGGGATCGGGCGCCTATGCGGCGGATTCCATGGTGGCGCTCGATATCCCGTCGCAGGAGATCAGCAAGGCCCTGGAAGCAATTGCCATACAGGGAGATATCAGCCTGATATTCTCTCCGGAGGAAGTGGGCGCCCGACAAGCCCCCGAACTTTCTGGGAAATATTCACTTGAACAGGCGCTTGGTATTCTTCTGGAGGGAACGGACCTGGTTTTTTCCCATATCGGCGACAATACGATTTCGATCAAAAAGAACACCGGGCAGACGCAAGCGATTCAGCAATCAACAACGGTCGGTTCTGAAGACGCCAAATCGGTTTCGACCGAATCGAGTGTTGCCGACAACAGTCGTGAGA
>JAFDDL010000008.1 GCA_019310865.1 Deltaproteobacteria bacterium
CCGGATTCCCGTGGTGGTCCAGTTCTGGGAAGGCGACAGTGAATTTCCACCCGAGGCAAAGTTGCTCTACGATCGTTCCATCATCCGGCACCTGGCGCCTGATATTATATTCTGCCTTGCCGTGTTGATATGCGCCAGATTGGCTGCTGACTAGTGCCCATCCAGCAATGGCCACTGACTAATATTATAAAAACCGACAATTAGGGCAACCAAGCGACGCCGTATCGCTTTCCTGCGCGAGCCCTTAATCCCACACTGCATTCCCGAAAATTTTCAATCCTTGGCATAGCTCGCTACCCCGGCGTAAAATTTTTTCTGCGCCCTGCCAACCATGGGCACTTCCACACGGCACATTGGCATATAAGTTGCTCATTTACACGGTGGTTAATTTGATTTTTGAGAATCTTTGCAATGGGTTGTTTTTAATTTTAGTAATATCAATATGTTGCGAAAGCTATTGCGCCAGGGAGGTGCCCTCGATGTCTAAAAAAACACACACAGGTGGCAAAAAAAAGAGTCGATTGGTTTTAAAATTCATCAATGTGCGGAGACGGTCGAAATGCAAACCAAAATCCTGATTGTCGATGATGACAGCATCATCCTGGGTGTCATTGCCGAATATTTAGAGAACTGTGGGTATTGGGTTCACACGGCGCACAGTGTCGAAGCAGCGGTGGATAAAATTGACAGTGAAAAATACCATATCGTTATTTCAGATGTTAACCTTCCATGTGGCGATGAAGATTGCGCCAATAACGGATTGTCCCTCCTCAAGTATGTTAAATGCAATCAACCCCATATCGAAGTGATCCTGATGTCGGGCGAAGCAGATACGGATCATCAGACAGTGGCTGGTCGTATAGGGGTTTACGAGTATCTGGGCAAGCCATTCCCCCTGGGAATTTTGAAGGAAAAAATCGAGTTGATCGAAAGAGATCTGGCCCCCTGGTAATTCCCCCCGTTCTGAGATATCCGTTTTTAGATTGTCTCGTTGTCTTTTTGGGTGTATGCTGAGACAATACGAAACTCATTGAACAGGACGCCCCCTTGACCCAGAACAGCACATCGAATATCGATCGATTATTGTATGAACAGCTGACCAAATTGTCGGAGGACCAGAAAAAGTCCGTATTGGCCTTTGTCAACGACTTGATTGATGAAGGCCGGCGGTACAATCGCAATAAATTTTTAGCTGGGATCGATTACCGGAGCACAGATCGATTCGCTTCGGGTTTTATTCAAAACATCAGCGTGGGCGGACTGTATATCAAACCCTCAGAACCGTTTAAGGTCGGTAAAAAAGTAACGTTATCTTTTAAACATCCAGTGTCGGGTAAGCTCATTCATGTCAATGGTACCGTCGCCTGGCGAAACCAGTGGGGCCTGGGCGTCGAATTTAATGAGAAGATATATGATATAGATTGAAAGGAGGTCCATGAATCGAACATTGATGCTTTGGACGCTGGTCATCTGCCTGTTGTCAGCCCCTGTCACAGGGGAGGCAGGCTGGCGTGATCTTTTCAACAAGGCCAAGGATTCGCTGTCCGGGGATAATGAATCGGCCGATGCGCCGTTGCGTTCATCCGACATTATTGGCGGGCTTAAAGAGGCGCTTAAAATCGGCACCGACAACGCCGTGGGAATTTTATCGGAAAGCGATGGGTTTTTTAAAAACCCGGACGTGAAAATCCTGCTACCCGAGTCGATTCAAAAGACCGAAAAACTCATCAGGGTTGCGGGCTTTGGAGACCATTTGGACGCCTTTGAATTGAGCATGAACCGGGCTGCAGAGCAGGCGGTACCGGCTGCAAAATCGATCTTTTTGGACAGCATCAAACAGATGACATTTTCCGATGCCAAAGCGATTTTAAACGGGGCGCAAGACGCAGCGACACGCTATTTCCAGGAGAAAACAACCGATCGCCTCCATGCGCTGTTTAAGCCCATCGCCCATAACACCATGTCCGAGGTGGGCGTGACGCGCACCTTCCAGGACCTGAATCAAAAAATTGCGCCCATTCCGATGCTCGGTGAGTGGGTTGTGGACCTGGATACTTACGTGACCGATAAAACCTTGGACGGTCTGTTTTTGATGTTGGCCAGAGAGGAACAGAAAATTAGAGAAAATCCAGGCGCTCGGGTAACAGATCTGTTAAAGAAAGTTTTTAAATAACGCCCCCCCATAAAGGGTAAATTTGGACTTAGCCGGACTGTCCGAACGGGCCGTCAGTCTGTTATGACACCGGTCACAGCGGATTTTACAATTCTTTCCACAGCCGGTGGTAGGGACCGCCATTTGGCTTCGAGGGCTTTTCCCTGCTGCCACGTCAAAACGGCCCCCTCGTATCGAGCCGGAATGGTGTGTTTTTTTCTTTTCCCGTAGGTCGATGCCGGTCGGTATTCCACAAAAAGCATACGCTGTGGAGGGATTTCAAACGATTCCACAACGCAAGTGGCCACATGGCTCGCACAGCTTCGAACCCTCAGGTGGCTTCCCGGCACGTCGGATACAATTACCAGCGTCGATTTGAGCGGTATGGGTCTGCCCCGGGTATCGCCGAGCAGGTTGTAGATTCGAAGTCGGCATTTACCGCTGCCCAGGCGCAGTCGCCCTCCCCATCCAGGCCATTCAAATATGCCGTCATATATGGTCTTCATGTATAGGATTCAAGGCTCGCCAGCCTCTGGCCGGCTGCCTCCTCGCTTCCCGATGCCGGGTAATACGGTTCCGGGTCGATGTGTTGCGGGACTGTCCCGGTTCGATTTGAATGCAAAAATAAATTCTCGGATTGAATGTTGCTTGCTTTCGTACACAATTTATATAATAAATTAAATTCCTTTTTGACCGGTGTGTCACCGGTCTCAACTTTTTTATTAACCGGAAATATATACCGAATGAACCAAATAAACAACCAGGAGATGATTCATCGACTCTCCTTCGGCGATAAAGAGATCATTTTAGTGGGAACCGCGCATGTATCCAAAGAAAGCGTAACACTCGTTCAATCAGTTATTGAACAGGAAAAGCCCGATACGGTGTGTGTGGAACTATGCGATGCCCGGTATCAGGCCATCCGCCAGAGTGAGCGTTGGCTCAATACGGACATCGTTAAGGTGATTAAGGAGAAGAAAGCGTTTCTTCTGCTATCGAACCTGCTATTGTCCTCATTTCAAAAACGAATTGCCCGAAAGTTGGATGTCAACCCGGGCCAGGAGATGGTCGTAGCCATTGAAACGGCCCAGGCCGTTGGTGCCGGTATTCACCTGGCCGACCGGGAGATTCGAGTGACCCTGTCGCGGACCTGGCGGCATATGAGCCTGATGGATAAAATTAAGCTGATGTTTCAAATGCTTCTTTCCATGGGAAGTGTGGAAGATATCAGCGAATCGGATATCGAGAAAATGAAGCAGGAAGACGTGCTGGAAGCGATTTTAGCGGAAGTGGGCAAGGAGATGCCGGCGCTTCGAACGATCCTGATCGATGAGCGGGATCAATACCTGGCCGAAAAGATTCGAACCGCGCCGGGGAAAAAGATCGTGGCGGTTGTCGGCGCGGGTCATGTGCCGGGCATCAAGCGCAATTGGGATGCTCAAATCGATTTGGCTCAATTGATGGCGCTTCCAAAACCGCGGAAACTATTCCGGGTTTTGAAATGGATCATTCCCCTGGTCGTGCTGGCTTTGTTTGTTACCGGGTTTACCATGGGCGGATCAAAGGCCGGCACACAGATGCTCTGGTGGTGGATCCTGGCCAACGGCGTTCTGGCCGGTCTCGGGGCGGCGGTCGCCCTGGCACACCCGCTCACCATCCTTTCTTCGGTGCTGGCAGCGCCGCTCACCTCCCTGAATCCGATGATTGCCGCCGGCTGGGTCTCGGGAATGGTCGAAGCCATATCTCGAAAACCGCGGGTCAAGGATCTGGAAAGCCTGTCGGATGACATTATGAGCGTCCGGGGTTTCTGGCGAAACAAGGTCACCCGTATTTTGCTGGTTGTGGTATTCACCAACCTGGGCAGTTCCATCGGAACCTTTGTGGCCTTGCCTATTATTGTCAAGATGATTTAGTGCCCATCCATAACCGGCATCGGAGTCTCGCAAGCTCGCTTACCTACGGCCCAGGGCGGCGTTCTCGCATTTTTCCAATCCTCGGAGGTAAGCGAAGACTCCGATAGGTTTACTATGCCTGTTTCACAGGACGGCTATGCCGTCGGTTTAAAAAAAGCTGCGGCCTTGCCCTGAACCGAGATAAGCGTAGACTTCGATGCTACCAATTCTGGATGGGCACTATTTCGGATCGTCCGGATCCCCAGCTAAATGACCGATTGAAGCGTTCATGACCGCCCACTCGTACGCCCGCGAACATGATTTCAGCCATCTTAGGCGCGCCGGCCCGGGCCACGTCGATCATCAATTCCGCATCCGCGATCAGTCGATCGGTGTCTTCACCGGGATACCCGGCCCAATACTTCAAATCGTGAAGGAAGCACGCCGCAGACAGGTCGACCTCCTCCCAGGTATCAAACCACATGGAACATCCGTCACTTTTAAACGGCTTTTGGGGTGGATCCTGATCGATCTTGGCCCATAACGCCGTCAGGCCGAAATGGTCACAGACCTTTTTAATTTCCGGCAGGGAAACTTCCGTGTTTTTTGGGGGGAGTTTCATGTCACGGCTCCTTTTTCATTTTGCAACTTCTGGCATAGATTCGGATTCGGGTCAAGCCGGTTTGCAATGACCGGGCCTTTTTACCACGCTCCTTTACTAACGTAAATTAATGGTTATTTTTCACCCATCACGTTACCGGTGGTATGTTGTTTTAAAACTTAAATCGGAGGAAGAGACATTGATGTATTCAAAAACGGTCATGGACCACTTCAGAAATCCGAGAAACGTCGGGGTATTAGAGGACGCCAACGGGGTCGGTGAGGTCGGCAATCCGTTGTGCGGCGATATGATGACCATCTACCTTGACATCAAGGAAGATCACATCGAGGATATCAAATTCCAGACCTTTGGTTGCGGTTCCGCTATTGCCGTTTCGAGTATGCTTACAGAAATGGCCAAGGGCAAAAGCATTGAAGCGGCCAGGCAGATTACCAACAAGGATGTTGCCGAAGCCCTGGAAGGCCTTCCGAAAAACAAACTCCATTGCTCCAATCTGGGTGCAGATGCCCTTCAGCTGGCCATTAAGGATTATGAAGACCGAAAAGCCGGCAAGAAAAAAAAGGTGCAGAAAGTGGAAGAGCCCGATCGCCATGAACACACCCACGACGGTAAATGCTACTGTCCTTACTGCGATATCGAAATCATTTCGGGTACCAAAACCTGTGAAGCCTGTCTATCGGATCTTGAGGAGCACCATTAATTCGAACGTTTAAGGAACCGGAACATGAACGTAATCAACCTGGATCATATTTCATCAAATCCGCTGCTGCCTGAAGTCAAAACCGCCATGATTGACGCCATCAACGCAGACCTGGCCAATCCGTCCAGCCAGCATAAACGCGGAGAGGCCGCCGCGGAGTTGCTCGGTAACGCCCGGGAACAAGTGGCGCAGCTGGTTAACTGCAAGACCCCCAAGGAGATTGTTTTTACATCGGGTGGCACGGAATCGAACAATCATGCCATCAAAGGCGTGGCGTTGGCCAACAAGGATAAGGGGCGACACATCATTACCTCGAACATCGAACACAATTCCGTGAATCGGAGCCTGCGCAGGCTGCAGTCCATGGGTTTTAAATTGACCGCCATATCGGTGGATCAACATGGCCGCATCGATCCCCAGGCGGTGGCCGATGCCATTCAGGATGACACCGTACTGGTTTCCATCATGCACAGCAACAATGAGACCGGCAGCATTGAACCCATTGAAGAAATCGGCAGGATTACTCGGGAAAAAAAGGTTATATTTCATTGTGACGCTGTCGACTCGGTGGGGGTGGTGCCAATCGATGTTCAGGCGCTGGGCGTCAATTTGATGAGTTTTGCCGCCAATCCCTTTTATGGTCCCACCGGCGTGGGCGGGTTGTATATCCGCCGGGGAACCCGGGTGTTTCCGCTTCTCGAAGGGGGGGTCCAGGAGGCCAACAAGCGGGCCGGTGCCGAAAATCTGGTTGGCATTATCGGTATGGGAACTGCCGCCGAGATCGCCAAACGGGACATGGCCTCACGAATTTTACAGGTGGGCGCGTTGAAAGAGCGCCTCATAAACGAATTCCCCAACGCCATTGATGAGTACATCATCAATACACATCCGGTTCACAGCCTTCCCAACATGCTCTCCATATCGGTTCAGTATATCGAAGGCGAGAGCGTGATGCTGATGCTCGACGATGAAGACATTGCCGTTTCCACCCGATCTGCCTGCGCCACCGGATCGCTAAGGGCCTCACATGTTTTGCTGTCTATCGGTCTGAGTCACGCGGATGCGCAAGGTACGCTTTTGATATCACTGGGGATCGACAATGACGAACAGGATGTGGACAAGTTTTTAAATGCGCTTCACAATACGGTGAAAACCCTGCGGGACATTTCACCCCTGTATCAAAAAACCCATGCCTAAATACAAGTGCTGAGCACTCAGAACTTATGCCCATCGCGAATGAGGTCGGAAACCGACCGGGTCAGCGACAGGACCTTCCGGGCAAGGGGCAAGCTAAGCGAACCGGTCCCGCAGGCCGGGGTGATGAGTGATTGGGCGATGACGGTCTCCCGGTCGATCCCGAGGTTCACCACTTGGTTCGCTTTCTCTATCCAGTTTGCAGTCAATGATGCGGCCGTTTCTTTTTCGATATCTTCGGCGTTGAGCGATGGTACGATTCCCCAGGCCAGAAGCTTACCGGATGCAAAAAAAGTTCGTATCAGGTCCGGGTACAGAATAAATCGGTCAAAATAGGTATAGGCGTCAAAACTGACCACATCCGCCTCCGCCTCGAGGATCAGGGACCAATCGGTATTGGCGCACACATGGATACCGGCCAGTGCGCCTTCCTCATGCACCGCTGTGATCACCTCCTGAAAGCAGGCACGAATGTCCTCACTGGAGATGCTGATAAAGGTCGAAGATCCGAACCCTGCCATGGCCGGCTCATCAAAAAATACCAGCACCGGTACCCCGAACGGTGACAGCCGGCGTACCTGCCATCTGGCTTTCATGGCCAGAAGCTTGGTGGCGGCATCCCGCAGCTGTGTGTTGTAGAAAATCGGCCGACCGTCCGAGTCGCTGATGCCGGTACCGAAGGTGATGGGACCGGTGATTTGTCCCTTGACGGCCAGGGGAGGTGTTGCAAGGCTGTTGAGCTGATCCAGGAGGACGAAAAAGCCCTTTGCCGTCTCTTCGGTCAGCGCAAATCGTGATGTGTTTAGATCGGCTTGACCTTCCGTTACGGCCATATAGTCTTCGTAAAACGCCAGGAGTTCCTCGTCGAATTGCCCTGGGCCGGTATCCAGAGACGTTTTATCCGTATCGGGCATATAACCCGGCATGCCGGGTAAAAACTGCGCCATCATGCCTTCCTGGGGATGAGACGGGAGCTGGACCCATAATGGAACTTCTCCAGTGTGGTCCAGAACCAGCTTCTGGGCCTTGTCGTGATCATCCATCGGTAGACTGCCGATTAGGGTCGGCAGACAGTTTGGCCTGAATTCGCGTGTCATGATGATGCCTTTCTTGTTGGCGTAAGCGCTTAGGGTTCGCTTTCCTGCGCGAGCCCTTATTTTGCTGTCTTAATTATCACGAACCCGGCTGCTTTTCAATATCGATCATGGTTGCCTTTTACTGGGATTTGGAAGAGTTTGACACGAATTCACGCCGATGATACTCTGAAGATGTTTGATAAAACCTTAAATTGAAAGGTTCACCATGGCGGATGTCATTTCCATGGATGAAAAACGGCGATTTTCCGATGAAGCCAAAGCCGATATCGTGAAAAAACGCAAACTTCTGGCTGTTCGGAAGGTGTTTCATTGCACGCGCTGTCGTATGAAGTGCGAAAAATGCGGCACGCAAATCGGCATGGCGCTTTCGGAGCCCGATGGCCATCCAAACAGACATTTTCCATATCAGTTCTGTGAAAGCTGTTCGGATGAATACAGCGATTATATAGAGCGACTCAAGGGTGTGGGGGATCCGGGCTGTTATTGGCATAACGAGAGCTGGCTGGATACCTGGAAGACCTGGATTGACTACAAGGGCGCCATGGACAGACATGTGCGCTCCAAGGAATTTTTAAAGCTGATAGACGAAATAAAAAATAATAAATCTAACGAATAGGAGTACCATATGTTTGGAATCGGCATGCCGGAATTGATAATCATTCTTGTGATTATTCTGATTATATTTGGCGCTGGTAAACTACCTGAAATCGGCGCCGGCATGGGCAAGGCCATTAAGAACTTCAAAAAGGCGACAAGCGATTCGGAAAAAGAGAAAACCGAAAAGTTAGACCGATGACAATCCTACCGGGTCTGATCCAGAACCTCTCTGATCTTTGCCGATAACTGACTTAAGTTAAACGGTTTCTGAATAAATCCCAAGCATCCGCTGTTTAGCAGCTCCGATGCCTTGCTGTCCAGGTCATAACCGCTGGAAAGGATGACTTTGGCATTGGGATCGATTTCTCGAATGGCCCGAAAGGTGTCCTCCCCGCTCATTTTCGGCATGACCATATCGAGGATAACCAGGTTAACCTGGCGGCGATATTCTTCATATATTTTCAATCCCTTCGCGCCGCTCAAGGCGGTCAATGCGTGGTAACCCATCTGCTTTAACATTTGACTACCGATATCGACGATCATCGGCTCATCATCGATGAGAAGTACGGTTTCTTCCCCCTTGGCGATGGGAGAGGCCGTTTTCCGGTCCCTTTTCACGGAATTGTCGGTTGCGGGCAGGAAAATATGAAATGTCGTCCCCTTGCCGGGCTTGCTGTTAACGGTAATGAATCCGGCATGATGTTTGACGATTCCGTATGTGGATGCCAATCCCAGGCCCGTACCCTGGCCCAATTGGCGAGTTGTAAAAAAAGGTTCAAAAACCCGGTAGCGTGTGGCCTCATTCATGCCCACACCGGTGTCTTTCACGCTGGTCTTGACATATTCCCCCGGCAGGACTTCAAAGGGGTATCGATGTGCATCCGTCACCACGATGTTTTCGGTTCTTACAAACATGTCACCGCCCTTGGGCATGGCCTGCCAGGCGTTGATGAAAATATTCAGCAGTGAGTGCTTGATTTGTTCCGCGTCCACGCGAACCGTCCAGATATCGGATTCCAATTCACAGTGGATGGTAACTTCTTTGCGTGTTCGCCCGAACAGGCGTGTCTGTTCCATGATGAGCTGGTTCATATCGACCGGCTTCAGTTCGTATTTGCCGCCCCGGGCAAAGCCAAGCAGCTGCCGGGTCAGATTGGCCGCGCTGTGAATATGCGACTCCATGGCCGACAAATGTTCGGTCATGGGATTGTTTTCATCTGCGCTTAATTGCATCAGGGAAACGCGCCCCTGGATGGCCATGAGCAGGTTGTTGAAATCGTGAGCGATGCCACCGGCCAATGTTCCGATGGCTTTCATTTTCTGGGCCTGTAGCAGTTGGGTTTCCAGATTCTTCCGATGCGTGATGTCTTGTATATGTCCGATAAAATAAAGCGGATCGCCATCCGGAGTGCGGATAAGCGAAATGTTGGTGCCCGCCCATAGCATTTGGCCATTTTTTCGTTGATAGCGCTTTTCAAACGAAACCACTCGGGTTTCACCATCTATCAGCAGCTGGATATGGTTCAAGATGGTTTCCAGGTCATCCAACAATACGATGTCCTGGAGTTGTTTGGTGCGCAGCTCGTCGGGTAAATAACCAAATTTTTCACACATGGTCTGGTTGACCATCAGAAAATTGCCCCTCAGGTCGCTCAGATACATGGGAATCGGGGCATGTTCAAATGAGGTTCGAAATCGCCTTTCACTGTCACGAAGGGCTCGCAATGCCGCCTTTCTTGTTTGCTCTCGCACGATTCCAAGGGCAATCTGGTCGGTCACCGCGTTTATCAATTTAACGGTGATTTCCGAGAATCGCTTTTTAGAAAACAAGGCCATCACGCCCACTATCTTATCATTTGCCACAAGCGGCTGCCCCATAAACGCGACCAGTTCATGTTCGATTGCCCACTCATTTGTTTGGAAAATAGATGCCTCGGTTGCATTGTTGGAAATGATCGGTTTTTTGTCAGCGGCGATTTTTCCGACTGAAAATTTGCCCACGGGTACCTGGCTGTATTTGCCGTTTATGCGTGTGTGAAGCCCTGCGCTGGCACGCAGTTTCAATAGGTTTTGATCATGTTCCATGGTCCAGATTCGTGCAAAATCAACATCCAGAACACTCACAACCACTTCCGTGCAGCTTTGCAGGGTTTTTTCCAGGTTTTTTCCGCGTACCAGCGCTTTTCCGATTTCTGCGGTCAGGGATAGAATCTGACTCGGGTCGGATATTTCCCCCGGATTCTGCTCCAACGGGGGCACTCGGGGTTCGTCGAGATGTTTGGCCTCCCGTTTTTCGTCTGATCGGATTTTAGGGTGAAGTTGCTTGTCGCTCATGGGCTTTCCCGGTGGCTTGTTTTCAACAAAATTGGTACATCCATAAAATAATAACAGATAGACCGGCTGATTTCAAATCAATATTGGCCATCGGTCGGGCGACCGCATCTATAAGAAACTAGAGACTGGAGATTTAAAGTCAGGGTTCGGGGTTCGATTTTAAAACTCCGGTGAACCCCGAAACGTTATTTTCAGTGACTGCTTAACAACAAATGTATAGTGTCCTGTCATTCATCAAATGTCGCTATATTGCGAAGACTCCGAAAGACAAGCAAGATACATCAGTTGATTGATGACAGGGCACTAGAACGGAATGTCATCATCCGGGGTTTCCGGAAACGGCTCCGGCGGGGCGCTTTGCGCAGAGCTATTCCGATTGGATGCACGGGGGCCGGCATTGGCATCTCGCCCACCGAGCATTTGCATGTTTATCGCTTCGATTTCAGTGGTGTATCGGGTGATGCCATCTTTTTCCCAGGACCGGGTTTTAAGTTTACCCTCGATGTAAACCTGCTTCCCCTTGGCCAGGTACTCTCCGCAGATCTCCGCCAGGCGGCGAAAGGCCACAACACGGTGCCATTCGGTCCGTTCTTTTTTTTCCCCGGTCTCCTTGTCCTTCCATGTATCGGTTGTGGCAACGGTAAAATTGCAGACCGCATCACCGCTCTGAAAATACCGCATTTCCGGATCACCGCCAAGGTTTCCCACCAGTATCACTTTGTTCACGCCACGCATTTTTATCCTCCCTGTTTACCACCCCGAATCGGTTCCATGCATTCGGTCAATGGGATTATTATTAATAACATAAATACCCATAACCAATTGCACTGCCATTGTCAACGCGGACAGCGGGGGCCCGCCGGACGCGAACGAAGGCGACCGATTGCTTGGGTGCACCAGTTGGATACCTGGTGAATCATTTTACCCGGAAGTGTATCCGTTGCTCGCAACGCACCGTAAGGGCAGATTTCCAGGCAGCAATAACACCGAATGCATCGATCATAATCAAAATCTAGTCGGTCAGGCAGGTTTGTGATGGCCTTCGCCGGGCATTGCTGCGCGCATTGACCGCACAGGCGGCACAAACCGGTATCCGGCACCGGCCGCTTTAACAGATGTTTGCGCATGATTTTCTGGACCGCCTCCGGGCCCATCCCCATCATTTTATCAGCTGCCGGGAATTTAAAATTGAGAATTTTCGGAAGGCTGCCGTCCACGCGGATATCAAGCGGGGCTGTCCCCATCGCACGGGCCGCCTGGTGGGTCGGTAGTGCTTGCGGTGAACAACCGAGGATGCGGCAAATGGTTTGATCGACGGCTTCCGGTTGCCTTCCGCCGATCAGCAGCCCCAGTTTTCTGGGCCGGCCGCTTCTTCCCGGTCCCTGACCCTCCATGCCGAGTATGCCATCCACTAATGTGATTGCCGGATTGATGTGCCGGCAGATGCGAACAAGAAGACCGGCAAATTGATCGATGTGGGTGCCTGCCCGCAGATGCCATTGGGGCTTCTGGAATCCGACAATGCAACCGAACAAGTTTTTAACGCCCAGTGTCAAGTGCATCAATTCGTGAGTTTTGAGTTTGGGCAGATTAACGATTACATCAGCCTCCAGGGCATCTGCGGCCAGTTCGATGCGACCGTAAGGCGGTCCGATGTCCACCAGCCGGGTTTCTTCAAACGGCTTAAAATCGATGTCCAGACCGCGGCAGGCCTCCAAATACCCGCCCTTTTTCAAAATCCGCTGGAAGGAACCGATAGCGGGGCTATCCGATACCTGGACGCGGCCCCCCGCTTCCAGCACATATTGCGCCACTGCCTTTACCACCATTGGATGGGTGAGAATCGCCTGTGCGGGGTCGGCCGGCATCAGCAGATTCGGTTTTACAAGGACACGGGCGCCGGCAAACAGCTTCGGTTTGGCCAGCTTGTCCATCATATTGATAATGGTGGCGGCCAACGCATCATTGTAGTCGGATTGTTTAACAATCACCAGTGACATATCGTTCGGCTCCGCATAAACGATCTTGCGCTTATTTACTTAGCAGACATTCCTGCCCCATTCAAACCACTGTCTCTTTTACGTGTACGTGCACGGTAACGCAAACGTGAACATGACCAAATGAATGTTGCATAACGGTTTTGTTTGCATAGAAGTGGTTTCAAAGCCTTAGATCATGTTCAATGGCAAGGCCGCAGCGTTTTTGAAACTGAAGGAATAGTGAACTATTTCGAGGATTTCAAAAATGCGAGAACGCTGCCATTGGACATTAGATGAGGTTTTGGAGCCACTTCTATTGATATTTGACAATTACCCTCCGCATAACTTAATGTATAGGCGTGACTTCCCTGGATATCAAAACCAAAATCGCTATTTTGCTCATCTGCCTCATCTTAGGCGGCATGCTGCTTATCGACGGGGTGATCGTGATCACCACCCAGCGCGATTTACTGCGATCGGAGTTAAACAAGAGTCAATTACTCGTTGAGCTGCTGGCGGGTCAATCCGAACACTTCATTGAAAAACTGTATTCCAGCCCACCGGAATTGGATGGGTATCGTATCGGCTTTGGAATTCAATCCGCCAACATCGCGGCTGTGATGATGGTGAATCGTGACGGGCAGGTCCGCTGGGCGTTTGCCGATGGTGAGCCACCGACCGAGGTGCTCAGGATGCTTATGAAAAGCGCCATGTCCCAACGGGCCTTGCAGTCCCGGTTTCATGGCTCAACTTGGGCGCTGTTTTGGAAACACAGCAAGTACTTACTCACAGCTTGCCCCCTTTCAGGCGATGATCAGGTCACGGGCGCCGTCGGCATTATCCTGTCCCTTGAACCGGTATTCGAGCAACTGAGAGGCAGCCAGAAAATGGTCGGGTTTTATTTGCTGATCAATACCGGTATCCTGACCCTTTTCGGGTTATACCGCTTGCACCGACTGGCCGTGCGGCCCATTTTGAAAATGGTTCGAAAGGCTGAAAAATATCGGGTGGGTGATGGGATGTTTCTGCTTGAAGAGGCCGGTGAGGACGAACTGAATAAACTTTCTAAGGCCTTGAACCGAGTCATGAATTTGAATAGGGAGGACCAGGAGGCGCTGGAAAAGACCGTCCAAAAACTGCAAGATGCCCTTACGGAGCTGAGCAATGCCCAGCGCGATATCATTCGGGCGGAAAAACTCGCATCGGTTGGGCGGTTGTCTGCCGGTATCGCCCATGAAATCGGAAATCCCATTGGTATCGTCCTTGGATATTTCGAATTGCTTAAACAACCGGATTTGACCGATTCAGATCGGGAAGATTATCTGAGGCGCTGTGATGAAGAAATTAATCGGATTCAGGTGATTATCCGGCAAATGCTTGATTGTTCCAAACCCGGCGGCGGTGAAAAAAAACACGTGTCGGTTCATACCCTGCTCAATGATACAATCGGGATTGTAAAGCTTCAGCCTCTCTTTTCACATCTGAACGTCATTCCCGAGTTGGCCGCGCAAAAAGATCGGGTTTTCGCCGATCCGGATCAGCTGCGCCAGATGTTTTTAAACTTTATCATCAACGCTGCCGATGCGCTGGCGCAAGGTGCGGATCATTCGGATGGATTGCTTCGCATCGCCACGGAAAACAGCCGTATTCCAGGTGAGGGCAATGGCGGATCGGAGACCCTGTTGTTTGTGTCCTTTTCCGACAACGGGCCGGGAATTCCCCAAGCGGATCTTGATAAGATATTCGATCCATTTTTCACCACGAAGTCTTCTGGAAAGGGAAGCGGTCTTGGGTTATGGGTGGCTTTTTTGATTGCCGAGGCAATCGGGGGTAAAATTGCAGTGACCAGCCAACCGGGCCAGGGAACGCAGTTACAGCTGCAACTGCCCGTCAGCAACGCAAAGAATGGATAATAAAATGGACACGGATCATTCGGAAGCGGTTGAAACCGATTCGGAGACAAAGTCACTGCTCGTCGTGGACGATGAGACCAATATGCGGCACATGCTCGAATCATTGCTCAAGAACCATGGCTACCGGATTGAATCGGCTGAGGATGGTGAGAAGGCCTTGGGGCTTGTTCGAAGCCGGACTTACGACTTTATCCTATGCGATCTGAAAATGCCCCATATGGACGGCCTGGCCTTTTTATCCGCCGCCCGGGAATACCTTCAAAATACCACGGTTATCATGATGTCTGCCTTTGGGACCCTGGACACTGCGCTAAGCGCCATTCAGCAGGGTGCCTATGATTTCATCACCAAACCATTCAAGCCCGATGAGGTCTTGTTGACCTTGAAAAAGGCCCAGGAACGGGAAAACCTCAAAAAGGAAAACATTCGGCTCAAAGAACGAATCCGAACCATCACCACCAGCTACCATTTTGGGAAAATGATGGCCAAAAGCAAACCGATGCAGCAGGTGTTCAAGACCGCTGCCAAGGCGTCCCAATACGATACCACCGTTCTCATCACGGGCGAAAGCGGCACCGGTAAGGAGCTGGTAACAAAGGGGATCCATTTCAGCGGACCGCGCTCGAAAAAGCCGTTCATCGCCGTCAATTGTGCCGGTATTCCGGAAAACCTGTTGGAAAGCGAACTGTTCGGTTATAAAAAAGGCGCCTTTACCGGTGCAGACAAGGATAAATCGGGTCTGTTTGAGGTGGCTGACACCGGCACCCTTTTTCTGGATGAAATCGGTGAGATGCCCATGTCGCTGCAGGTTAAATTGTTACGGGTGCTTCAGGAGCGCGAAATAACACCCATTGGTGCCTCAATTGGCAAAAAGGTGGATGTTCGCATCATTGCCGCCACATCAAAAGACCTGGCTGTGGAAGCCGCCCAGGGTAAATTCCGAGAAGATTTATTTTACCGGTTGAACGTGCTGGCCATTACCTTGCCCACGCTTCGAGAGCGGCCGGAGGACATTCCGCTCCTGTCCCAGAATTTCATTCGTAAGTTCAACCGAAAACTCAAAACGCAGATACAGGGCATCACACCGGCCGCCATGTCCTTGCTGCTTGCCCACGACTGGCCGGGAAATGTCCGCCAGCTCGAGAATATCATCGAACGGGCCATGGTGTTGACCGAAGAGGTGATGTTGCACCCCGAGGTCTTTTCCCCGGAGTTTGGGGAAAACGTTGCTTCGGACAAGTTTGACCTATTCGATACGCTTTCGCTCAAAGCCGCCAAGCGCATTGTTGAAAAAATGCTGATATCCAAAGCACTTGAGACCACAGGCGGCAATCGAACTCGCGCAGCCCAGCTGCTTGAAATCAGTCATCCCTCTTTGCTCAGCAAGATGAAATCATACGAGGTCGACGGTTGAATCCTTCCCTTGCGTTTCGCATCCCAGGCCTTATTTTAAGAATCGAGGACGTGGTCAAATATGCGCCGACGGGGCACTGGGTGGGGATCTCAAAACACTCCGGCTGCCTTGCAATATCACAAGGTTGAGGTTATAGTTAAGCAATATGAAAGATATTAAAGAAAATATGCCGTCTCCCAAAGAGCTTGAAAAAGAAATCAGTGATTTTCTGGCCAAACGTTTTGGAAACAACGTCAAACTGGTTCCGCCGGTGGTGTTTCCCCAGCAGGCTTCACAGGAGGCGTCGGAAAAACCCATTAAGGTGGGTGGTAAAATCCAGTTTGACTTGAAGCCCGAAGAGCTGATTGCCTACCTGGATCATTATATCATCAAGCAGGATCAGGCCAAGGCCGTCCTGGCAACCAAGATCTGCACCCATTTCAATCGAGTTAAACGGTTTCAGGACAGCGGTTATAATTTGCCTGAAATGGTCGGCCAGATCAAAAACAATGTGTTGATGATGGGGCCCACGGGTGTCGGAAAAACCTATATGGTGAAATTGATCGCCCAGAAGATCGGAGTGCCCTTTGTCAAGGGAGATGCGACCAAATTCAGCGAAACCGGATATGTGGGCGGCGATGTGGAAGACTTGATTCGGGACCTGGTGCGCGAAGCCGATGGGGACATCGAGTTGGCGCAGTACGGTATTGTCTATATCGATGAAATCGATAAGATCGCCTCGAGCCGTAATCTGATTGGTGCGGATGTGTCCCGGACCGGTGTGCAGCGCGCATTGTTAAAACCCATGGAAGAGACGGAAGTCGATTTGAAGGTGCCCCACGATCCCATCTCCATGCTCCAGGAAATCGAGCGATTCCGGAAAACCGGAAAGCGCGAGAGTTCCGTGGTCAACACCAAGCATATTTTGTTTATCGTCAGCGGGGCCTTTCAGGAACTGCCGGAGATTATTTCCAAGCGCCTGGTCAGCCGGAATATCGGCTTCGGCGCTGCGGTCGGTACCCGGGATGATAACACCGAGTGGTTGAAACAGGTCCAGTCGGAAGATCTCATCCATTATGGATTCGAGTCGGAATTTGTGGGTCGTTTGCCGGTTCGGGCCATATTTGAGCGATTGACCGAGACGGATCTGTTCGATATTTTGAAAAATCCGAATAATCCCATCATTTTGGGAAAAAAGCTCGATTTTAACGCCTACGACATCGACATCAAGTTTGATGACGCGCTGCTAAAGCATTTGGCGACCATTGCCCACAAGGAAAATACCGGTGCCCGGGGTCTGGTCAGCGCCGTGGAAACGGCATTGATGGACTTTGAAAAGCGACTGCCATCTTTGAAGGTTTCCCAGTTTCCGGCCACCGGCGACATTGTTGCAAATCCCGGAAAAGCCCTGGACTCGATTTCCCAGTCGCCCCAGGGCAGCCATTGGTCGGAGATCTTTGCGCAGTTGGTGCAGGCAGAAAAACGCCATATCGCGAAATACCTGGAAGACAACTGGGCCAAATGGGCCGATCAGTATCCTCTATCCCTGACTGCCGGACGAATCGAGGCTGTTGCCACATGTTTCGTTTATCGGGTCATGGACATCACCATGGCCATCGAGAAGGTCCAAGACTGCTATGACCAGATCAAGCAAATCGAGCTTCAATTTTTCAAGAACAATGAGATCAATATCGTTTTTGAAGAGGCGGCCATCGATTATCTGATCGAAAAACGGGTCATGGGAATCGACACCGTGGATAGTATTTACCAGCGCCTGACCAACGATTTTGAGCATGGTTTTCGACTGATATTGGAAAAGACCGGCAAAAACCGGTTTTTTCTACCCAAGGACGCATTGATCGATCCGGAGACGTATTTGGATGAACTGGTCCGAACTGAGCTGAAAAAAAGGATTCAGTAGCCAATGATTGGCATTTCAAAACTATATTGCGGTACCGTTGAACCGTCCGATGCATTGCGTTACGGACGGCATTCCAAATCGCTTCCTTCCCATCTGCTGCAATTTTCAAAAGACAAACGACCCGTGGTGGTGTGGAACATTACCAGACGGTGTAATCTCAAATGTGTCCACTGTTACGCCCATGCAACCGAAGAAGCAGTCAACAACGAGTTGTCAACCCGTGAGGGTAAAAAGCTCATAGACGATCTGGCTGCATTTGGCGCGCCGGTGATGCTGTTTTCCGGTGGTGAGCCTCTGATTCGGCCCGATTTGCCGGAACTGGCGGAATATGCGGTTCAGAAGGGAATGCGCGCCGTGATCTCCACGAACGGAACGCTCATCACTGCCAAGATGGCCCGGACGCTCAAGCGTATCGGCCTGTCCTATGTGGGCATCAGCCTGGACGGGATGGAAGCGGTAAATGACAAGTTCCGGGGCATTCGCGGTTCGTTTCAAAAGGCTATGGCCGGAATTGAAAACTGCAAGGCCGCCGGGATCAAGGTCGGTCTTCGATTTACGATCAGCCAGGCCAATGATTTGGAAATCCCAAAGATCTTTGATCTGCTGGAAGAAAAAGAGATCCCCCGGGTTTGCTTCTACCATCTTGTGTATGCCGGCCGTGGCTCGAAGCTGGTGGAAGAAGATTTGACCCACGCACAGACCCGCCAGGTAGTGGATTTAATCCTGGATCGCACAAAGGACTTGCACGATCGAGGCCTTGCCAAAGAAGTGCTGACCGTGGATAACCATGCAGATGGACCGTATCTGTACCTGCGTTTAATAAATGAGGACCCGGAGCGTGCCCGGCAGGTCATGTCGTTGTTAAAGATGAACGAGGGCAATAACTCCGGTCGTGGCATCGGTTGCGTCAGTTGGGACGGCACGGTGCATGCGGATCAGTTCTGGCGACATTATAGTTTCGGCAATATTCGCCGCCGGCCCTTTTCCGAAATTTGGACCGACACCTCAGAGCCGCTTCTGGGAAAGCTGAAAGAGAAAAAGCGGCATGTGAAAGGTCGCTGTGCGACCTGCCGCTGGCTTGATATCTGTGGCGGTAATTTCAGAGTGCGCGCCGAAGCGGTTACCGGTGATGTTTGGGCACCGGATCCGGCCTGTTACCTGACCGATGACGAAATTTCCTGATTCTGAAAACTATACCCATTTAGTGGAGCGAGAAAGGAGCAGCCATGCTATTTCCGGATTACAGGCCCAGGCGGCTGAGGCAAAATGAAGCGTTTCGTCGCATGATCAGAGAGACGGTTCTGACCGTGGACGACCTGATTCTCCCCCTGTTTGCCATCGGCGGCAAGGGGGTAAAAAACCCGATACCGTCCATGCCGGGAAATTACCAACTTTCCATCGACAACTTACTGCCCGTGGTTTCAGAGGCGAAAGATGCGGGCATTCCAGCTGTCATGCTCTTTGGGATTCCGGATAAAAAAGACTCCCTGGGCACCGGCGCCTACCAAAAAGACGGCATCGTCCAACGGGCGGTCAAGGCCGTAAAGGACCGGGTACCGGACATAGCCGTCATTACCGATGTGTGCCTGTGCCAGTATACGGATCATGGCCACTGTGGACAGGTGACCGACGCCGGTGTCGACAATGATGCCTCCCTGGACCTGCTTGCCAGAACTGCGCTGAGCCATGCCCAGGCCGGTTCGGACATGGTGGCGCCTTCGGATATGATGGACGGCCGGGTGGGTGAGATTCGGGAGATTCTTGACGAAAACGGATTCAGTCACACGCCCATTATGAGCTACGCGGCCAAATACTGTTCGGCCTATTACGGTCCGTTTCGCCAGGCAGCCGAATCGGCCCCCAAGTTCGGGGACCGGCGGACCTACCAGATGGATCCGGCCAATGCCCTGGAGGCGATTCGGGAAGCGACGCTTGATATCCAAGAAGGTGCGGACATCATTATGGTCAAGCCGGCACTGGCCTACCTGGATATCATCTACCGAATTCGTGAAGAGATCGATCTGCCGGTGGCCGCCTACAACGTCAGCGGGGAATATTCCTTGATTAAGGCGGCGGAACAACTCGGATGGATCGATGGTGCAAAGGTCATGATGGAAACCCTCACGGCCATCAAGCGTGCCGGTTCGGATATGATTCTGACGTACTTCGCGCTTGATGCGGCGCGGCTGTTAAATTAGCACTAAATAAATCAAGTTGAATATACAATGAAACTCGGAACCAGCAAAAAGTATCCCGGCCACCCGGGTGCCGGTCACGCCGGCAAAGATCAATTGCGCCTGGTGGCCTGGGAAATCACCCGCAACTGCAACCTGGCCTGCATTCATTGCCGACAACATCCCGGCCACCCGGGTGCCGGCCCCCCCGGCAAAACCGCCGCCAAAGATCAATTGCGCCTGGTGGCCTGGGAAATCACCCGCAACTGCAACCTGGCCTGCATTCATTGCCGAGCTTCAGCCACCAACGGGCCCTATACGGGAGAATTGAAAACCGATGTGTGCCTTGCGTTGCTCGATCAGATTGCCCGAGTGGGAAACCCCATTGTCATTCTGACCGGCGGTGAGCCGCTTCTTCGCAACGACATTTTTCAAGTGGCTCGGTACGGGACGGATTTGGGCCTGCGGATGGTCATGGCGCCCAATGGCACCCTTATTACCCGAGCGGTGGCCGAAAATATGGTTGAGGCGGGTATTCAACGGATCAGTATCAGTTTGGATGGTGCCACCCGAGAGAGCCATGATCAATTCCGGGGCGTGCCCGGCGCTTATGACGGCGCTTTGGCGGGCATTTCCCACGCCAAATCCGCGGGGATCGATTTTCAGATCAACACCACGATTACCCGGAAAAATTTGGTGGAAATACCAAAGATTCAGGATTTGGCCGTCAAGCTTGGGGCGGTGGCACACCATATATTTCTCCTGGTACCCACCGGTCGAGGAAAGTACTTACTGGATCAAGAAATCAGCGCGGACCAATACGAAGAGACCCTCAACTGGTTTTACGATCAGCACAATCAGTCACCATTGCAGCTCAAGGCGACCTGTGCGCCGCATTATTACCGAATCCTGCGCCAGCGTGCAAAAAAGGACGGTGTGTCGGTCACCTTTGAAAGTCACGGTCTGGATGCGGTCACCCGGGGATGCCTGGGCGGAACCGGATTCTGTTTTATTTCTCACCGGGGTGTTGTTCAGCCCTGCGGCTTTCTGAATCTGAATTGCGGCGATGTTACACAGCAGCCATTTGACGAAATCTGGTATCAGTCCGAAACTTTTTTAATCCTGCGCGATTTCGACAAGCTGAAGGGAAAATGCGGCCAATGTGAGTATCGAAAAGTCTGTGGCGGTTGCCGTGCTCGCGCCTATGAAGCCACCGGCGACTTTATGGCGCAGGAGCCGCTGTGCAGCTATAATCCGAGAGAAGGGAGGGTTCTATGAAAATTCAAACCTATATGGGCGAAAACCCCATTACCATCAAAGAGAACACCTCCATTCGAACCGCCAGCGAGTTAATGAAGGA
>JAFDDL010000270.1 GCA_019310865.1 Deltaproteobacteria bacterium
AGTTGTTTTTTGGGCTCAGTTGTAATGCTGGAGATTGCCCACATGCATCGAGATGTTGCAGTCACCGGTTCGGATACAGTATCTCAAGTATTGTTTTTCTGCGGACCGAAAATCTTTTTCAGAATAATGATTCAGATTCTCGGGGATACGAAAGGCCATGCGATAATGGTCTACAAGCGATTCCAGCCCGGTCTTCTTTGTGCCCCACTGTTGTTCCATAATACCTCCTATGGGTTGAGGAGCCTTGGATTATGGAAAATTAAATGTAGCAAAGTTCATGCCGGAAAAATCGAAGCGGCAATAACTACCTGAATATAGGTCGATTGCGAGAAATGGTGCGGTTGCCGTATTCAGTCATTGTGAAAAAAATTCCACACAACTGTTGATCATTTTCCATATTGCGTCCATACAAAAAATAAAGGTTCACCGGATGAGCCGGTTTCAAAACGTTCAAGTTCGGTTCAGATCAAGGCGGGCGCGAATTTTAACCGGAAGAATACATTGGGTATTTTGAGGATTAAAATTTGAGCCCAACACCGATATGGGCCGAAATGGGACGTTTTGAAATCGGCTCTGATTTAAATGAATTTTAATAGCGGGAGACTCCAATGAGCAATGCGACCATTCTTGTGGTGGGCGGTGCGGGATATATCGGCGCTCACATGGTAAAGGAATTGATCGGAGCCGGGTATCGGGTTGTCGTGCTGGACAACCTGGTGACCGGCCACCGTGATCTGCTGACAGGGGGTGAATTCATTCAGGGGGATCTTTCCGACCCGGCGCTGTTGGGCAAGATCTTTAGCACGCATCCCATCGATGCGGTGATGCATTTTGCCGCCTTTTCCCTGGTGGGGCAATCCGTAGAAAATCCCATCGCCTATTACCGGAACAACCTGGCTGGAACCATTTCACTGCTGTCGGAAATGATCACACATGGAATCCAGCGATTTATTTTTTCCTCAACCGCAGCCGTTTACGGCGAGCCGGTGCAGGTCCCCATATCCGAAGATCACCCATGCAACCCCACGAACCCCTATGGCACCACCAAGCGCGCTGTGGAAAGGCTGCTCATGGATTGCGATGCCGCCTATGGGCTCAAATACATGAGTCTTCGGTATTTCAACGCATCCGGCGCCGATGCATCCGGCAAGCTCGGGGAACGTCACGACCCTGAAACGCATTTGATCCCCCTGGTGCTCAAGGTGGCCCTGGGCGAATTGCCTCGAATCAACATTTTTGGAACCGAATATAAAACGCCGGATGGCACCTGCCTGCGCGATTATGTTCATGTAACCGATCTGGCCGGGGCCCATTTACTGGCGCTGGAGGCTCTGTTAAAAGGGGGTGACAGCGCCGTTTACAATCTGGGAAACAGTCGCGGGTATTCGGTTCGCGAGGTGATCGAACTGGGTCGGAAAGTCACGGGTGCTGCCATTGACTGTGTTGAGGGGCCCAATCGGCCCGGTGATCCGGCCGTTCTGGTGGCCGACTCGGCAAAGATTCGCCGGGAACTGGGGTGGGCGCCCGAATACGAGGATCTTGAAACCATTATTGAAACCGCCTGGCGATGGCACCGGAACGATCAGAAAAATACTAGTGCCCATCCATAAATGGCTAATTTTCCCGATTTCTGTGTCAGTTGAAAATTTTAATCCTCGGAGGTAAGCGAAGACTCCGATACTCTCGGTATGCCTGCGGTTAAAATTTCCGCCTTCCTTGAACTCGAAAAAATTATCCTATTTCTGAATGGACACTGATAACGCCTTGACACCAATTGGATAGGTGACATAAGCTACAAGTTTCGAAAAAAGATTTCAGAGATAAATGAGTGAATTTGGAGGATTGTATGCATTATAAGAAGACGCTGAACCTGCCGGTTACCAAGTTTCCCATGAAAGCCAACCTGGTGAACCGTGAACCGCTGCAGCTCAAGGAATGGGAAGACAGTGGTTTGTATGAGCAATTGCGGGTGCAAGCCAATGGCCGAAAACGGTTCGTATTGCATGACGGACCCCCATACGCCAACGGCAATATTCATATTGGAACGGCGTTCAATAAAATATTGAAAGATATCATCGTTCGATCCAGGCAAATGGCCGGTTTCGACGCGGCTTATGTGCCCGGTTGGGATTGCCACGGACTTCCCATCGAGCATAACGTGGACAAAGAGCTAGGTTCCAAAAAAAAGGAAATGTCCCAGGCCGACTTCAGGCGCCGGTGCCGCAGTTATGCGGAAAAATGGATCGATATTCAGCGCGATGAGTTCAAACGCCTGGGTGTGATGGGCGAGTGGGGCAATCCCTATCTGACCATGGCGTTTCCGTATGAGGCGATTATTGCAAGAGAGTGTATGAAGTTTGCCCTAAACGGCGCATTGTACCGCAGCAAGAAGCCGATTCACTGGTGCTGCCGATGCAAGACGGCATTGGCCGAAGCGGAAATCGAGTATGCGGACGAGACATCACCGTCGATTTACGTGAAATTCCCGCTTGTGGACGATGTGAGCGACCGGTATCCGGCGCTGGCCGGGAAAAACACGTATGTGATTATCTGGACCACGACGCCCTGGACGCTGCCGGCAAACCTGGCCATTGCGCTGCATCCGGACTTTGACTACGTTGCCGTTTCTGTTGGTGAAAACGATGTTTTCATACTGGCTGAGGCCCTTGTGGAAACCTGCATGGCCAAATTCGCAATGACCGACTATGACATCATCGCGAAAATCGAGGCATCCGATCTGGAACGTAAAAAATGCCGCCACCCGATGGTTGATCGTGATTCGCTCATGGTGCTGGCCAACCATGTGACCCTCGAGGCGGGAACCGGCTGCGTTCACACAGCCCCCGGCCATGGCCGCGAGGACTATGATGTCGGATTGACATACGGCCTGGAGCCCTATTCACCGGTGAATGACAACGGGTGCTTTACATCGGATGTGCCGCTTTTCGAGGGCCAGTTTGTCTTCAAGGCGAACCCGAATATTAACGCCAAGCTCGACGATTTGGGCGCGTTGGTGACCCAGGAATCCATGAAACATTCCTATCCCCATTGCTGGCGGTGCAATCAGCCGGTTATCTTCCGGGCAACCCCCCAATGGTTTATCTCCATGGATAAAACCCGGCTTCGGCAAAATGCCCTGGAGGCCATCGAACAGGTGTCGTGGATACCCCACTGGGGCAAAGATAGAATTTACGGAATGGTGGAAAACCGACCCGACTGGTGTATTTCGAGACAGCGGGCCTGGGGGGTTCCCATCACGGTTTTTACCTGCAATACCTGTGATGAGATGGTGATGGATGAGGCAATCGCCGAGCGGATTTTTAACCTCTTCACGGAACAGGGCGCGGACGCCTGGTTTGAAATGGACGCCGGGGAAATCCTGCCGGAAGGCGCCGTTTGCCGGTCCTGCGGTAGCGATGATCTGAAAAAGGAAACCGATATTCTCGATGTCTGGTTCGACTCCGGCGTCACCCATGCCGGGGTTCTCGAGCCCCGGGACAATCTCAGATGGCCGGCGGACATGTATCTGGAAGGAACCGACCAGCACCGGGGCTGGTTTCAAAGCTCTCTGCTGGAAGCGGTCGGGACGCGCGGCAGCGCTCCCTATCGGTCGGTTCTGACCCACGGATTTACGGTGGACGCCCACGGGCGTAAGATGTCCAAGTCCGTGGGCAATGTCATCGCGCCCAAAAAGGTAATACAGAAATACGGTGCGGAGATTGTGCGCTTGTGGGTGGCCGCTTCGGATTACCGGGACGATGTTCGGGTTTCGGAAAATATATTAAAGCAACTCAGTGATGCCTATCGCAGAATCCGGAACACCTGCCGGTTCATGCTGGGTAACCTGTATGATTTTGATCCGGCAAAGGATGCCGTTGATTACGAAGCCTTGCCGGAACTGGATAAATTTGCGCTTCACAAGCTTCAGATGCTGGTGCAAACAACACAAAAGGCCTATGACGCTTGTGAATTTCACGTGATTTATCACACCTTGTTCAACTTTTGCACCCTGGATATGTCGGCCTTTTATCTGGATGTCGTCAAGGACCGGATGTACACCTCTCCGGCGGCTTCGATTCAAAGAAGAAGCGCCCAGACGGTCATGTATCGGCTCTTGGATGCGATGGTTCGAATGATCGCCCCGGTTTTATCGTTCACGGCCGAAGAGATCTGGAAGTTCGTGCCGGAGATAGCCGGAAAGGCTAAAAGTGTTCACCTGACATTCTTTCCCAAGGTCGATGAAAACGCCGTTAACGAACCCATTGCGGAAAAATGGGAGCGAATTCTTCAGGTCCGGCGGGAGGTTACCAAGGTCCTGGAACTGGCACGGGCTGAAAAAATGATCGGCCACCCCCTCGATGCCAAGGTGTCGCTTCATGTGAATGATGAAATGGAAAGCTTCCTGTCGCCCTATGCCGACGAACTGCCGACCATCTTCATCGTGTCGGAAACCGAGATTGTTCAAGGCGATGAAACGCCGGAAACGGCACAGGCCACGGAACTGGACGGCTTGTCCATAGCGGTGAGCCGGGCGGCCGGCGAAAAATGTGAGCGGTGCTGGGTGTATGATCCATCGGTGGGAAGCGATGTCAACCGACCCACCATTTGCACGCGATGTCAGGCGGCGCTGGATGCGTAACGGTAAACCGGAAATGATTCGAAAATTGCCCAAACTGATGCTGATAGCCGGACTGGTGGTGGTGCTGGATCAGGTCACCAAGGCGATGATTTGTGCAACCATTCCCCTGCACGATGCCTGGGTGGTCATTCCGGGATTTTTCGATATCACCCACATTCGCAATCCCGGAGGCGCATTTGGGCTGCTGGCTTCCCTTGATCCCGGGGTGCGTCGGCTTATTTTCCTGGGCATTGCCTTCCTGGCATTGGGGTTGGTTTGTTTCTTCTACTGGTCAACACCGAAAACGCACCCGTATTTGGCCGCGGGGTTTGCCCTGATATTCGGCGGCGCTGTGGGCAATCTCATTGATCGCATCCGATTCGGATCGGTGGTCGATTTCCTGGATGTTTATGTCGGCCAATGGCATTGGCCGGCCTTTAATGTCGCGGACAGCGCTATCAGTGTCGGCATCGGGGTGTTTGTGTTTCATGTGGTGTTCAATAAATTGCCGGAAGGGTTGCGGTAATGCACCCCATTTTAATTAAGATCGGAAATATTTCTTTATATACCTATGGGTTGTTCATCGCACTGGCTTTTTTAACGGCGATTTCTCTCGCCCAGAAAGAGGCCCGGCGATATGGCGCCAATTCCAGCCAAATTACCGACCTGGGATTTTTTATTCTCATTGCCGCCATCGTCGGTTCTCGTATTCTTTACCTGATCATCAATCCGGAATTGATGGCACAGGATCCCTGGGAGGCCTTTCGGTTGTGGAACGGCGGGCTTGTCTTTTACGGCGGGTTCATTGCGGCGGTGATCACCGCCGCCATTTACATGCGTAAAAAGAAAATGCCGCTGTGGCAGACCACGGACATCTTTGCCCCGGCACTGGCTGCCGGGCATGCCCTGGGCAGAATCGGATGCTTTTTTGCCGGATGCTGTTACGGTCGGGCCTGCGACTTGCCCTGGGCGGTCACCTTTTCGCATCCCGATACGCTGGCGCCTTCGGGAATCGCACTGCACCCGGCTCAGCTTTATGCCAGTGCCTGCAATCT
>JAFDDL010000271.1 GCA_019310865.1 Deltaproteobacteria bacterium
CCCGGACGAGACTTTATATTGAAGCCATGGAGGAAATTCTACCGCGGCTCAAGAAATACATCGTGGACACCGGTGGTGAGACACCGGTTGATCTCGGATTCCTGGAAGAGAAGTAGGGGGACGAATGGATTTTCTGCTGCAAATCTTCATGGAAACGGTCCGTATCTTCAATGAAGCGGCCATTTATATTCTTTTCGGTTTTTTTATCGCAGGCGTGCTCCATTCCCTTATTACACCGAAGCTGATCGTCAAATACCTGGGCAAGCGCAATTTCCGATCGGTTCTTCTGGCATCCCTGTTCGGAGTGCCGCTGCCGCTATGCTCATGTTCGGTCCTTCCCACGGCCATTTCCCTGAGAAAACAGGGCGCCAGCCGTGGATCCACCGTTTCTTTTCTCATATCCACCCCTGAGACCGGGGCGGACTCCATCAGCCTGACCTATGCACTCATGGATCCGCTCATGACCGTCTTCAGGCCCCTGGCGGCCGTTATCACAGCCATTTCAGCCGGTCTCACCGCCAATTTCGTGGACAGAAAAAAAGAAGGGGAAGACCATACCAGCGGCACCGTCCAGGCAGCCCTCATGGAGATGGAGCATTTCAAAGGCCATGAGCATTGTTCGGACCCCACTTGCGGACCTTCCTGCGACGGTTCCGGCCCCACACCTTCCCCGGAAGGATTCAGAGGCAAGCTCAAGACCCTTTTCGACTACGCCTATGGTGAGCTCTTGGACGATATCGCTGTCTGGCTGCTCATCAGCATCGTCCTTGCCGGTGTGATTTCCGCGCTTGTTCCGCCCTCCTTTTTCGAAGCCTATATGGACAACACGCTGCTTTCCATGCTGCTGATGCTGGTGGTGGGGGTGCCCCTGTACATGTGCGCCGCATCCTCAACGCCCCTGGCCGTGGCCCTGATTCTGAAAGGATTGAACCCCGGGGCGGCCCTGGTGTTTCTCCTGGCCGGACCTGCCACCAATGCCGGAACCGTTCTGTTGGTGGGAAAATTCCTGGGAAAAAGAATGCTGGCCGTCTACCTCGGAACCATTGCCGTTGTCAGTATCCTGCTTGGATTGGTGTTGAACTATATCTATCTGAAATTCAACCTGGATCCGGCCGTTACCATGGGAAGCGCTGCCGGACTGATCCCCCAATGGCTGAAAATCGGGGCTTCCATCGTGTTGATGTTCCTGATTTTAAAGCGATTTCGCGGTTACACGCCGGAGACCCTGCGCCTGGATGTGCAACACAGAATCCGGGACCTGATCGGTCGTGACATAACGCTGAAGGCTCAATTCTTTAATGCAATATGGGCCATGGGCCGATGGTGCGTTAAATTTTCGCCTGCAATCATCGCCTTTGGCTATCTGCTGTCCGGATTCTACACGATCCAGCCGGGTGAAACGGGATTATTAGAACGGTTTGGCAAGGTTACCGGGCAAGACATTCCCCCCGGACTCCACTATCGACTTCCCTATCCCATTGAAACGGTGAATATTAATAAAATATCGGAAATTCGGCGAACGGAAATAGGATTCCGTTCAAATGGAGACCCGGTATCCATGGCTGCTGAAAACCGGAGTATTCTGGTGGAGTCGGAATCCCTGACCGGCGATGAGAACATTGTCAATATTCTCTTTGCGATCCAGCACAGGATCAAAAACTTTTTTGATTATCGGTACAAGGTCGACAATCAGGACAATCTCGTAAAGGTTATGTCCGAATCCATCATCCGGCATGTTCTGGGAAAACTGGACATCGACACCATCCTCACCGGGGGACGGGCCGATATCGAAAAGAAGATACAGCGACAGTTGCAGGCCGATCTGGACAGGTATGAAGCCGGCATACGAATCGTGGATATTTCGATCCTGAACGATCATGCCCCGGTGAACGTTCACCAGGCGTTTCGCGATGTGGCCAGCGCAGAGGAAGACAAGAGCAAACGCATCAACCAGGCGTATGCCTACCGGAACGCGACGCTGGCCAATGCGAGGGGAAATGCCGTAAAAATCATTGAAGAGGCAAAATCCTATAAGGAAAAGAAGATAAACCGGGCGGTGGGTGAAGCGGATAATTTTACCCAGCAGGCGGCGGCCTATCAGGGCGTTGAGTCCGTAACAAGGATCCGGCTTTACCTGGAAACCATGGAAGAAAGCCTGTCAACCGTCAACAAATTCATAAAGCCTCCCAAAGGCACTGTGCGTGCCATTGATCTATGGTTTCAGGGCAAGGCGAAACCTGCCGAACAGAAAGGCATGTATATTCCCGGAATGAATGCTTCCGAGTAGAACGGGGCATTTTATTTCCTGCAATTCTTCGTATCGTGGTCCTTCAGCACCCGGTGGGGTATTCCATGGGCCACCAGTTCCACCGGGCACACTTCTCCCTCCGTGCACGGGTACATGGTTTCCATCATCTCTGTGGTGATTTCAGCCTGGTTGTGATAGTGCAGGCGGTTGTTTACACATGCCACCGACTTGACGTAGGTTGAAATCACCAACAGATCGTGGCTGACGACCAGGATGGTGATATCTTTGTTCAGCGCTTTGAGCAGCCCGAAGAAGCTCGCCTGTCCTTTGGTGTCAATGCTGGCGGTGGGTTCATCCAGAAGCAAGAGTTGGGGCTCTGTCACCAATGCCCTCGCTATGAACACGCGCTGGCACTGTCCACTGGAGAGTTCGCCGATTTTCCGGTCGGAAAGTTCCGCCATTTCCATTCGCTCAAGGGCTGCCAGCGCTTCCCGGCGGTCTGCGGCGGACGTTCGGGCCCATCGGTTTTTCGGTTTCAGTTTGCCCATGAGCACCACATCCAGGGCGGAGATGGGGAAGTTGCGGTTCAGGTGCACATCCTGGGGAACGTACCCGATGCAATGGGATGCTTTTGCCGGTGTTTGCCCCAAAACACGAAGGCTGCCCCTGTCCGGTTTCAGCAGGCCCAGGATCAGTTTCAGCAGGGTGCTCTTGCCACCCCCGTTGGGACCGATTATGGCCGTAAAATCCCCCTGACCGATGTCCAGATTCACATCCTGGAGGACGGGGTGCCCCTTATAGGTATAGGTAACATCCTGTATTTCGACAATGGATTTGCTCATTTAATTAAACAAAGAAACCAAGTCTAACGTCGTTATATTGAATATGCTTCGATGAAAATGTATTGCATTCCATGACCGAATGCAATACGTTTTTCCCGACAGCGTCAATATGGAGTGGGAATTCGGCCTCTCACGTTTCAATCTACCGATATGAACGTCGGTTCTCTGCAAGCGCTACGCCATTTCAAAAAGCCGGTCTTTCTATGGACTTTCACCCGCGCATGTGTCATTATGATGTTCATCTCCCATCGACAGCGTGGCTGTGCGACAATATGATAAAGAGATAAACAGCATGAAGTTTATAGAGTCATATGGCAAATTAGGCGATGATAGATCCTTTGACCATTATTTCTGGCAGGAGCAAGGCCCAAAAGCCATCTTTGATGCGGCTTATGACCTGATCCGGGACTATTTATTAATCAGGGAAGAATATGCTGACCAGCCCAGACTTCAAAGAACTGTTGAATCTTTTCAAAAAGCATAATGTCAAATATATGGTTGTGGGTGGATATGCCGTAATGCTGTACACAGAGCCACGATTCACGAAGGATTTGGATATATTTATCTCGGTTGAAAAAAAAAATTCCACCGCTGTATACAATGCCCTAAAAGAATTTGGTGCGCCGCTTTCCGACCTAACGGAAAAGGATTTCAGTCAAGAAGGTTACTTTTATCAGATTGGACGACCGCCGTTGATGGTAGATATCCTGATGTCAATACCCGGTGTCAAATTTGACGACGCATGGAAACGACGCAAGCAACTGACAGTTGACGGTATTGAGATGAATTTTATAAACAAAGAAGACTTAATTACCGCCAAGAAAACATCTGGCCGACCGCAAGATATGATTGATCTCGAAAACCTGGAAAAGCCTTAGTCTCGCTTGACTGCCGGCCCATGGGAACCGTAATCTTTCCCATGGAAACCATCGTCTGTGCAACTCGAAACAATGCCCAAATACTGGATCTGCACAAGGACCTCGGTACCCTGAAGGCCGGGAAGCTGATCGACCTGCTGGTGGTGGACGGCGATCCCTTTCGGCGGTGGCCATTTATATCGACGGTATCTATATGGAACGGAGACTGAGCGGCAACAACACGTTTGGAAAGGACAGAAAAAAACAGGAACAGGCAGAACTGATGGATGAATTGTATAAACAATTCAGCAAATTAAAGGTCGAAAACGACTGGTTAAAATAAATCAAAAGATAATAACGCATTGCATTAACAAATTTAATTAATGCAACGCGGCATTTCCGCACAACATACTTTGAGCACCATTTCGGGTATATCCTTATAAATTAATACGTCGCCTCAAAAAATAATTTAAAAAAATTGTTGACAAGTATGACGCATTGCATTATATTGTGAGCGAAAAATGCAAGGCGTAAATATTTTTTACTTACACAAACAAAGGAGATTACAACCATGGCAACCGAAAAACAGACAAAAGAGGCAAAAAAGAATGGGAAATTTTTGAAGGAAACCGTTGCGGACATTAAAGAGGTACAGCAGGTACTCGAATCCGCCATCGAACAGGGATCCAAAAGCATCGAAGAGGTGCATCAGGCGCTTGTCAAATTACCGCTCAAATATCTTGGGAAAATCGAGAAAATAAAAGAGACAACCAAAAAGATGTGCGATATTCAGGAAAAAACCATCGGCCATCTTTATGATTTGGTTCGATCGTTAAATGAGAAGGTCTTTGACGTCTCCAAGGATGTGGTGGGGCTTGCTTCCACCAAGTAACGGCCGTGCCCGGCTTTGATATCAGAGGCCGGGTCTGCCCATGCGGTGTAAGTTCGCCTTGAAGCGAATTTAATTTGTTTTTGCTCTATTGCATTGTTTCCATTGGATTCTGCGCGCAGAGACGTTATTAAATTCGCTTTCGGGCGGACTCACAGCCAATTCGTCCTCAACTACCAGTAAAAGAGGGATATCATGAACTCCGGAGTCATTGACCCGCTAATAGAAACTTTTGATGATGTGCTGCTGCCTGAAAACGGGCAAAAGCCCACCGGTGACGTCATGCGCCGACGTGTACTGGCACGGTTGAAACAGGCAAAATCCCAAGGCCGCATCGCCGATATTGCACGTCAGATTACAAGTCTGTTGGGCCTTGAAAATTTTCTTCCCCGAAACTACCGGAAATTCAATGTCGTAGTGGTGGAGGGGTTGATTTTTATGCTGGCGGAACTTCCCCTTGGGCGGTTGGCCGAGAAAATCGTCGACCAGGTTTGCATGTCCGACTCGTCGTCGCTGGGACAACGGATTTGCACCTTGATCAAGGATATGCCCACCTTGCAGAAGTTGGGGCAAATCATCTGCCGGAGCCCGGGCCTCGATCCGGAGTTCAAGCAGGCCCTCATCGATCTGGAAGACAATATTCATACCATCAGTTTTGACCAACTTGAGCCGATAGCGGCAAAAGAAACCGCCATATTTGAGGCCGAATGTGAGCTTAAAATGGAAAAACGGATTCTCGCAGAGGCAAGCGTCTGCGCCGTTATTC
>JAFDDL010000272.1 GCA_019310865.1 Deltaproteobacteria bacterium
ATCTCCAAGAGTATGGTCATGAAACATATCTCCCAGGCATTGATGAAACTCGGAAAAAAGCTAAAGCAATACAAATGAAACGATACTTTCAAAAAAATCGAACAGACATCGACGACCCGGCTCTGATCGAGGCCAAAGATTGGCTGATGCAATTAAGGCCAAGCCGGACCTCCCCGGAAACCGAAAGAAAATTTCAGGAATGGCTTTCGGAAAATCCGGCGAACATAGAAAACTTTGACCTGATGGACGCCCTTTGGGATGGCCTGGATGTTCTGAAGGACAATCCAGAAACCGTCAAAATAATGAGCAAACGTGACAGGCGCCATCGAACCGGCAGACTGGGAAGCTGGTTTGATCAACTCCTTGGTGGTTCGCCGATCGCTCAAACCATCACCGCCGTGACCACCGTTCTCATTTTGATCGGCGGTGTCTGGCTGCTCCAAATGGATCGGTCACCCACCACCTGGCGAACCGCCACGGGTGAACAGCGGGACATCATTCTTGCGGACGGCTCCAGGGTTCATCTCGACACCGAAACCATCATCAATGCCAATTTTTCCAAGGAATTGCGCCAAATCGAACTGGAAGAAGGCCAGGCCCTGTTTTCCGTCTCCCATGATTCAAGCCGTCCCTTTGTCGTCACCACCGGACGTATCTCTGTTCTGGCCCTTGGGACCGTGTTCAAAGTATCTAAGGTAAAAGGCGGTCAAGTGGCCGTGGCCGTTACCGAGGGGCGTGTCAAGATTAATCGGAAAAATGGGCACCCGTCCATGGCGTTCGATCCGGATACCATTACAGCGCCTGAAAGCCTGTCTGAAAAGCAGGCGCTTGCTCTGAAAACAGTTGTTGCCCCCGAAGAAACGATGCCGTCGCTGGCGGCAGGGATTGTCATATCCGGGCAAGAGGTTGTTGTTGATGAAAATAATGATCGTGTTGAAATTTTGCCGGTTGATAAAAAGAAAATCGATGCCTGGCTCAACGGGATTTTAAACTTCCAGGCGACTCCCCTGCCCTTGGTGATTGACGAGGTGAACCGATACTTAGACAACAAGATTTATATCGCCGACAAAGACCTTGAGGGGTATAAGATCAGCCTGTATTTCAAAATCGCCCATCGAAACAACTTTCTTCAGACGCTGAAACGGGTGATTCCCATCGAGGCGCGACACACTGCCGCCGGCAAGGTCGAGATTATAAAAGCACGCGGCTGATCAGCTTGAAACTGGCTCTGTTATCAAAAAAAGAACTTGACTGCAGCGACACATGTAATTACAATGTAAGAACATGTGGCAGCCAAGAGGTAACAAATGAGAGCAAGAATCGTAAAAATAGGGAACTCCCAGGGCATTAGAATACCAAAACCCTTACTGGATCAGAGCGGAATAACTGAAAATGTAGAATTGGAGGTGGAAAAGCACAAGATAACAATACGTCCAGTTTTAAGTGTAAGATCCGGCTGGACCAATGCATTTAAATCGATGGCCCAAAATGGCGATGATGTGCTCGATGAAGGTTCGGATGTGATCACACACTCTTGGGATGAGAATGAATGGACATGGTAGTTAGCCGGTTCGATGTATGTCTTATCAATCTTGATCCTACCGTCGGATCCGAAATTAGAAAAACCAGGCCATGTCTGATCATATCCCCGGACGAAATGAACCATAACATACGCACGATAATTGTTGCCCCGATGACTACGGCGTCAAAACAATACCCGACACGAGTCCGCTGCAGCTTTAAAACAAAAAAGGGGCAAATTATCCTTGATCAAATACGAACCATCGACAAAACCCGAATCATTAAAAAGCTCGGGACGATAGCCCCTAAAACTCAGGCAGACGTTATTTCTGTTTTACAGCAGCTTTTTGCCTTCTAACGAATTCTCTTTGTTAATTAAAGCAGCAGTTACGGAAACATATACATGTCAGGCCCCGTTTGGACCCCGAAGGTAATTGTCCCGGATTTGTCTGAGGAATGTATTGAAATCATCCAAGTGTTTTTTCAGGATACCGTAAACGAGGCTGTCATCGACCTTGTCATAGCCATGTACCAATATATTCCGCGTACCTGCCATCGGTATCATGAATGAGAGGCTCTGTTGGTTAATCACGCCCGCTTCGGCCAATATAACAAAAATGCCTTTATTATCTTTTGGCTCCGCCAATTTTTTTCTTGAAATAACTATTTTTCCAATGTCCAGACAGGTTTCAATAGCAACCTGAAGGTTTCTCTCCACAATATCCTTCAGGTCCGTGTTGGATTGAAACGCGTCGAAGGAACGAAGCCCGCTTTCAACATTTCTTAATTTTTGCAGGCGTTCCTCAACAGTTTTGATCTTAGATTCTATTGATTTCCCGGTGGCATCCATTTTCCCTTCTTTCTTGCCTATAATGCAGCTCGCGCACTTAGGATCGTGAACTAAATAACTTGAACCATATTGCTTGTCTATAGGCCCGTCTTCTGCGTTGCGCTAAAGCCCACATACATAAAGTATGCGGCCTTCAACGCGCCTTGAATACGAACCTATATCCTTCGCAATCTTAGTCCAATTTATTTAGTTCCCGATCCTTAAATTTCCGAGATGCATGCTAAGCGAAGTTCATCGAGAAACGGTTTAAAGTCAAAATACATACCCTTTAATGATACTTCATACGTCAATCTTGAATCGGGATTATTTTCATAAATGCATTTTCCCGTAGTTACAATTCCATGCGCAATTTCAAGGGATGCGCTGTTGAGAATGATTACATCGGTTTCCATGTTAAATCGCATCCCTACCTTGGCGGCTATCAGATATGGTAATTGAATTGAGTGCACCGGTTCGGCCTTATAAGCGTCGTAGGACAAAAGAAAAGCAAGGTCGATGTCCGAAGACTCGGTGACCTGCCCGGATAGTGTGGAACCGAAAATATAGATGGCGGTGATGTCATCCAACTCGCTTGTCTCAGAGGCTCTTATTGATGAGCGGATTTCCTTTTCAATCCTGGAAAGGTTTATATGAGTCATCGGATGTGCCCCCCTCTTTCGGCACAACTATGAATCCTTATTATATAGTGAAATCGTTGCACTTGTTCATAACACTCTTTAATTCTTACCACTTTTAATAACTAACAATCAAGAAGAGAAACTGGTTTCGGTGCAATTCACAGCGAACGGAATTTACGGCATTGGCGCCAATTCCTTGTTGGGCACACACGTCTGTCCAAATGAAGGCAATAGTCTTGATCTTGGGAATGTTTCAAGATAGAAGGTAAAGGACGCGCCGTCGGATCCCATGGTGCTGGATCCATACTCGGCATGAAACGGCCAGCGCTGCAGGGCCGAATGCAAAAATTGGACATCTGAACGGGCGGAAAGGATCAAGGTATGCCCCAAACCGAAGCGATTCAATACTTCCATCGATACAATAACCGACTCGAGACCGAAAACATATATGGGGATGCGCTGGTCAGGTGGCTCTACCAGACAAAATCCGGGAAATGCCTCTCTGCCGTGCTATGCCGCGGATTTGTCAGTCAATTGTACGGGGCCATCCAAAATACCGGCTGGAGCCGGAAAAAGATAGACGCCTTTGTCCGGGATTACGAAATCGATATGGATGCGTACCTGCCCGAAGAAGGTGGAACGAGCGAGAGCCCCTATTCATCGTTCAACCAGTTTTTTATTCGACGTTTCAAGGCGGGCAAACGCCCTTTCAAACCGGAAGCGAACCTTCTGCCGGCCTTTGCAGAAGGACGATATCTGGGTTATGAGGTGATTGGGCCCGACCAGGCAATTGATGTCAAGGGCTCGGAATTAAGGTTGAAAACGTTGCTGAACAACCAAAAATGGTTCCAGGTCTTTAACGGCGGCCCGCTTCTCATCTGCCGGCTCTGCCCGGTGGATTATCATCGGTTTCATTTTCCAGATGATGGGGCCATCGTCGACACATACCGTATTCCCGGCCCTTACCATTCGGTAAACCCCATCGCGCTGAAAAACAGAAAGCATATTCTGGACACCAATGAACGGGTTGTCAGTATTCTGGAAACCGAGCATTTCGGCAAACTCGCCCATATCGAAGTCGGGGCCATATGCGTTGGAAAAATCGTACAGACCCACGACAGCACCCTGCCCTTTCAACGGGGGGATGAAAAGGGGTGTTTTCTATTCGGCGGCTCCACCGTGATTGTTATCGGTGAGAAAGGGCAGTGGATACCCGAAGACGACATCCTGAATCACAGTGAAACGGGAATGGAAACCTATATCAAGCTGGGTGATGTTGTGGGAAAAAGATTAGAACCTACCCATTCCGGATGAACATTATCTGATAAACCCCATGGCTCTGGGGATAAAAAGGCATAAATCCGGCCAGTAAGTGGTCAACAGGAGCACCGGAACCATTCCCCCCCACATGAGTACCAGGGCTGGTTTGATATACTCTTCAGCCGAACTTTTGCCGATCCTGCCGGCCAGAAAGAGCATGGGTGCCGTGGGCGGCGTTACCGTGCCCAGGCCGAGATTTACACCGGTTATCGCTGCGAAGTGATAGGGATCGACCCCGGCGGCTGCGGCAATCGGCCACAGCAAACCAGCCGAGAGAACGGTCCCGCTCAAGTCGTTCATCATCATACCCAAGAGCAGCAGGATAACGTTGAGCATCAGCAGGGTTACCGCCTTGTTGGGAGAGTTGTTGACCACCCAATCCGCCAGTTCCTCGGTGACGCCTTCCAGGATGAGTATTTTGCTGGTGGTTTCGGTGAAATAGAACATGAGGATAACGGCACCGCTGATCACTGCCGTGTTGATCGTTTCCGATTTGATTTTTTCCCAGCTGAGCGTCCGATACAGGCATCCAAGCGCCAGCACGTAAAACACCCCGATCAGGGCAACTTCCGTGGGCGTAGTCAATCCGGAGTACAGAGAACCGAAAATGAATACCGGTAGCACCAGGACGGGCAAGCAGCGTTTGCAGGCCGAGGCGATGTTGACTGCCTGCTCTTTGAAATTACCGGTCCTTTCTTCAGCAACGATCGGCATTTTTTTAACTGCCCAGGCATTGAGAATGCAATAGATGAAAACGACAATAATGGCCGGGCCCAGCGTGGAAAACCATACGCCCAGAATAGAGCTTCCGGTAATGATGGCATAAAAGATCATGGGGACACTGGGCGGTACCAGCTGCCCTAAAATCCCTGAACAGGCAACCAGGGCGGTGGCGTGTCCCCGATCGTATCCTTTTTCAGCCAACCGGGGAATCATCACGGTCCCGATACAGGCGATGGCCGCCGAGTCGGTACCGGATATCGAGCTGAAAAGGGCTGTCGTGACCACCGTGACGGCCCCCAGGCCGCTTTTGAATCGACCCAGCAGGAGGTTGATGAAGTCGATCAGCCGCCCGGCCAATCCGGTGGCGTCCAGCATGGAGCCGAACAGGATAAACAGCGGCACGGTAAACAACAGGATTGAGTCGACTTTTTTGTAAGTCACCTCGATCAGGTAACCGGCATCCTGGCCGAAAAAGATCAGCAGCATAACGGTGAGGACACCAAACGCCATGGCGATGGGAACACCGATGATGATCAGAATCAGGCAAACCAGGAAACCGATAAGTG
>JAFDDL010000273.1 GCA_019310865.1 Deltaproteobacteria bacterium
AAAAAACAAAAAGTCGGCATTGTGGTCAAGGGCTGTGACAGCCGGGCGGTTATCGAGTTGCTGCAGGAAAAGCTGATTAACAAGGACAATCTCGTGGTGTTCGGATTGCATTGTGACGGTGTGGTCAGCCTGGAAAAGATACGCAAGCGAATCGGGGAGTTGGGCCTTGTTTCGTCGGCCCAAGTCAACGGCGACACGCTAACCGTTACCCGCAGCGATGACACGCACTCGTTGCCCATTTCGGAGATTCGCATGAATAAATGTGAAATCTGCCAATATCCCAACGCCCTGATTTCCGATCATTTCATCGGCAGCCCCGTGGATCGGGACGATTCGGTGGCCCCTGTCCATGAGTCTGTAGAAGAATTTGACACCTGGTCCCTGGAAGAGCGTTTCGCCTTCTGGAAACGGGAAATGAGCCGGTGTATTCGATGTTACGCCTGCCGCAATACCTGTCCCATGTGCGTTTGCAAGAACCACTGCGTGGCGGTTACCCGCGAGCCCCACTGGTTGAGTCAGGAGAATACCGCAGCGGAAAACTGGATGTTCCAGATGATCCATGTCATGCACCTGACGGGCCGGTGCGTTGTCTGCGGCGAATGTGAGCGGGCTTGTCCCATGGGTATTCAGTCTGTGATGTCTTTAATTACGATACCGGACTTGATCCACAGGGCACACCGCCCCTGCTAACCTTCAAGATGGAAGAAGACAATATACCTGAAAGAGAATGGTAATGAGCGATAAACGATTTTTAAAAACGCAGTCCGTTATCCCCTTTATCGAAGAACTGACCGGTTCCTATCGGGTTCTGGCGCCGATTTGTCATGGGGATTCCGTCGTATTTCGTCCATATGCAAAGGGCGACTGTGTCGAATTAAAGCGGCTACCCACCGAAAGTCCCAAGGAGTCGACGTTTCCCCGCAATGAGACCCTGATGGTCTATGAGCGAAAGCCGGCAACCGGCGACGCCCCCAATGCCGAAATTGTGCTTGAAGAGACCTTGCCGGAGGACAAGACCGTCGTTTTTGGTTCGCGTCCCTGCGGCGCCCGGGGCAAGCTGATATTTGATCGGGTTTACGAGACGGAATCGATCCGGGATCCGTATTACACAACCCGCCGGGACAACACCCTGTTTATGTCCCTGGCCTGCGCGGCGCCTGAAAACACCTGTTTTTGCCACTCGGTGGGTGGCGGGCCCGCAGATCCGGCCGGATCGGATGTCTTGTTGACACCGGTGGACGGCGGTCTGGTGGTCGAAGCAGTTACCGAAGCCGGTGCAGCGCTGCTCGGTTCCGGCTTGTTGGAAGCGGCGACCGAAGATCAGGTTCAGGCTGCCGACGCGGTCGAGCAGGCATCGGCTGCCCTGCTCGGTGATCCGGAACCGCTGGACCAGGCCGGTGAAAAGCTGATCGGTCTTTTTGACGACAAGGACTTCTGGGATGAGATGAGCGCCAAGTGCATCAGCTGCGGAACCTGTACCTATCTGTGTCCCACCTGCTACTGTTTCAATATCACCGATGAGACGGCCGGTAACCAGGGAAAACGGGTTCGGACCTGGGATACCTGCATGTACTATATGTTCACCCTCGAAGCCAGCGGGCATAACCCCCGGACCGCCAAGGCCAACCGGTTGAAAAATCGAATCGGGCATAAATTCAGTTATTATCCGGCACTGCATGACAATGTCGTCGCCTGTTGCGGTTGCGGGCGGTGTATCAAGAGCTGTCCGGTGTCCGTGGATATTCGCCATATCGTTCGATCGGCACAGGAGTATGAAAATGTCACAAGTTAATCCGTATCTGCCTGAGATGGCAACCATCCAGGAGGCGATTCAGGAAACACATAATATCAAAACCTTCCGGGTTGTCTTGAACAACGCCGAGCGAATGAAAGCTTTTTCGTTTGAACCGGGGCAGGTGGGTCAGTTATCGGTCTTCGGTACCGGTGAGTCAACCTTTGTGATCAATTCGCCCCCCACCCGAATGGACTACCTGCAATTCAGTGTAATGCGCGCCGGCGAAGTGACCGGAACGCTTCATACCCTGTCGGAAGGAGACCAGATCGGTGTGCGCGGACCGTTGGGAAATCATTTTCCCTATGAGACCATGAAGGGGAAAAACATCCTGTTTGTCGGGGGCGGGATCGGCATGGCGCCGCTTCGAACCCTGCTGCTGTTCATGCTGGACAACCGCAAGGATTATGAGGATATTACCCTGCTTTACGGCGCCCGAACGCCCAATGACATGGCTTTCAGCTATGAGCTTGAAGATTGGATGAACCGCGAGGATCTGAAAACCACCCTGACGGTGGACAACGAATTCCCGGGCTGGGAGCATGAAGTGGGGCTGATTCCCAATGTGCTTCTGGAAATGGCCGTAAAATCGGAAAATTGCGTGGCGCTTACCTGCGGGCCGCCTATTATGATTAAATTTACACTCCAGGCCCTTAAAAAGCTTGGGTTTGAAGATGACCAGATCGTCACCACCCTTGAAAAAAGAATGAAATGTGGCATTGGAATCTGTGGCCGGTGCAATATCGGCACGAGCTATGTCTGCAAGGATGGTCCGGTCTACACCTATGAACAACTGAAACAATTACCCAACGAACTGTAAACCCTGGGAGATAGAATCATGGCTGATTTGTTCAGAGCAAACGACGTGGCGCTGCTTGCGATTGAAATCGAAAAGCGGGGCGAGAAATTTTATTATCTCTTAAGTGAAAAAGCGGAAGATTCCCGAACCCGAAAAATCTTCATTGGTTTGGCCAAAGCGGAAGTGAAACATAAGAAAATCTTTGAGGCCCTGTACGAACGGCTTGGAGAGGTGGATCTGCCGGCATGGTCCAATGAGGCGGAGTTTCTTTCCTACTTGAATGCATTGATCGATACGCACACCCTTTTTCGAAAAGATGATCTCGATCAGCTTCCGGAAACGATCAAAACCCGAAAAGACGCCATTGAGATGGCAATGGGATTTGAAAAAGAGTCGATTCTAGTATTCATGGAGATGAAGGAATTCGTACCGGAGAGCGAAAAAAAGTATATCGCGCAATGTATCGAAGAGGAAAGAAGCCACCTGCGACTGCTGAGTGAAATGCTCTGATTCGTGTATTTTTTTTAACCTTCGCAAAACGGAGGCGTTGGGTATTATGAAAAAAGGAACCAAAATACAATGGAAGAAGAAAAGAAGAAATTGTTGGAAAAGAAGTTGAACCAATTGATAGCAGAAGCGAATGTATCTCGCAGCGAGAACCGCGCTACACCCAATCCCCAAAACATCGCCCGGGTGATTCGTCGCCGCAAAGGGAAACCGGATATGAAAATCGCGTAAAGTGCCCGTCGGCCGATACCGGTTATTCCCGCCCTCAATTCGTCAACGCCTTTTTCTTAGAAATGGTTTCAAAATTTTTTAAAAAAGGAGATGAAATGAACGATTCCGGACAAGCGCAACGCATTGATTTCAGCGTTGACAAAGCGAACCTGTACCGTGAAGAATCGATTACCGATCTGAAAGTGGCGTCCATTCGGCGCCTGATTCCGATCAAATCGGATGGAACGGATGATCCAAGCCGCACGGCCATATTCGTGGGGCATACCCAATTGATGTCCCCCGAAGGACCACTTCCCATCCAGGCAAAGCTGCCGGTAAACAACCTTGAGGAAGCAATGGCCGAATTTCCCAACGCCATGCAGCAGGCGCTTGCGGAGATGGTGGAAAAACTGCAGGAAATGCAAAAACAGCAGGAACAAAAGAAACAGGATGGTTCGCGGATAATTGTGCCTGGGCGATAGCCTAGAAGTGGTTTCAAAACCTCATCTTATGTCCAATGGCTGCGTTCTCGCATTTTTTAACTCCTCGAAATAGTTCACGTTTTCCGTCCTGGTGAAGCCCTGAAAGGGTTTCCAGGGCGGTTTCAAGTGCTTTGGCATTCAGGGTGCCAAACTCTTCATCGAGGTGGGCGCCATCATGCCCTGTCGGATGCTGCCGGTATACCGATCGCAAACGAATACCAGCCCACCGCAAACCCAGGTTAAAAAAGCCATTAGATTATATTTTTACTTGACAGGTCATATTATCCTGATAATATTCCTTCATTATGAAGATTGTCAAAAATAGGATCTTGGACATCACGTTGCCGAAGGATCGTTCAGCGTTTCTTTGGGGTCCACGGAAAACCGGTAAGACGTATTGGTTAAAGGATCGGTTTCCAGAGTCACCTATTATCGATTTGTTAAAAACCGATGTATTTGCCGACTATGCATCCCGTCCGTCATTGCTCAGAGAACAATATCAGGCACATAAGGGTCTGATCGTCATCGACGAAATTCAGATGGTTCCGGACCTGCTGAACGAAATTCACTGGTTAATCGAGAACAGCGAGGTTTCATTCCTAATGACCGGATCTAGCGCCCGGAAACTGCGTCGTGGCCATGCGAATCTGCTCGGCGGGAGAGCCTGGCGGTACACCATGGCACCGCTCACGTTTGCAGAGACAGTCGGTTTCGATCTGGAGCAGGTGATTATTACCGGTCTGTTGCCGCCTCATTTCCTCTCTCCGGAGCCGATTCAAGACCTCCGGGCTTATGTTGCAGACTATTTGAAAGAGGAAATTGCAGCAGAAGCGATTGTACAGAATATTCCGGCATTTGCTGAATTTCTCAGGGTTGCCTCCCTAACCTCCGGGGAACTGCTGAATTATACCAATGTTGGAAGAGAAACCGGCGTCAGCGCTAAAATCGTGAGGAACTATTTCCAGATTCTGGAAGATACATTACTTGGTTTCAGAATTTCACCATGGCGAAAGGCAATTAATCGGCGACTGATCGAGACTGAAAAATTTTATCTTTTTGACGTCGGCGTGGCAAATTATCTGGCACGTCGGAAGCCAAGAATCGGCACCCCTGAGTTCGGAAAATCTTTTGAACAATATATTCTCATGGAACTCAAGGCGTATCAGGCTTACCGGAATCCGGAGCTCGACATTCGTTATTGGCGCACAAGCTCAGGGCTTGAAGTGGATTTTATATTGGGCGCCATGAATGTGGCTATTGAGGTTAAGGCTTCAAATAGAGTCCACACTGGCCACACAAGAGGCATGAAGGCTCTTCTCGAAGAAAATGTAGTAGAAAAAGCCATTATTGTTTCACTTGAAACACAACCCAGAAAACCGGATCCAGCCATTGAGATTTGGCCATGGCAACACTTTCTTGATATTTTATGGTCAGGGGAATTGGGCGTGTAAGAAAAGGGGTCAGGTCAATCCAAACACCGCTGAAGGTGCCCGCTTGCCACAGCGCTGGACACACCGGCTGAACCGCCCGCCTCGGTTCGTCTCATGATCGTTGCCGGCGATGCGGTATCCACAAAACAAACAGCGCGCGTCAAGCCGAATGGCGGTCTGGAAATCGTTTCACACAGCCCGGGAGATGGCGTCGTACTTCGCAGCAGCGCATTAATGGATGAACGGGGGAAAGAGACGGCTTTTTCGCGATTGATTTCGCCAATTTCGTGGGACCAAGCGCTTTTTCTATTCTCTGATCATATCGGCCTGACAAAAGACCCCGTGTTTACTGACAACATTCTTTACTTACTGTTGGAACACCCCCACCCTGCGAATCGAATATCCAAAACTGATTTGGAAACGAACCGGAATTAAAATGGTCCCAAACCGTGGGCAAGGTAAGTTTGCACAAATAATACTTGCAAATTTAACCCGATAGGTTAATATTGAGTCACAATTTTAACCTGAAAGGGAAATTTTGCGATGCATATGGTGAAAAAAGATGGAAAAATTCACTGAAAGATTTTACAGCACTCCGACTGGGCTATAAGCTTCCCGTTTTTACCAAATGCGCGAAACGTGCCCTGACGGCGCGGCCAAAATTTTTTTTCGCTAAATCGACTAATTTTACCATTCATGATAACGTTTATGGTTTGTTTGATGTTTCAGAGATGATATGATAAATATCATCAGAATCTGATGCAGAGAATGTATTGCTTGCTGTAAGCAGTAATACAAAGATCATTAATAATCTATTAAATATACTTCTCATTATTTTGTTTCTTCTCTGGCTGTCTAACTGATATGTATGGAGAATAATCTTGTTCTCGCTAATTTTCAGTAAGAAAATAAAAAAAGGAGATATACCAAG
>JAFDDL010000274.1 GCA_019310865.1 Deltaproteobacteria bacterium
AGTGCTAAGTACTCGGTAAAGGTCTGTCTCCCCATTTCAGAAAAAACATCGATGCGGAAAAAATAAGGAAATTCCCCTTTCAAATCGACAGAATTATACCACTCAGTACTGAGTACTCAGCACTGAGCACTTATTCGTTATTAGATCTTCCCACATTATAGACGTTATAGCGTGCATGTTTCTGGAAAAATGTCTAAACTAAAGGCCCAAATGTGTAAGGAAATTTTCCCCTTTTCGACTGACCCAACACAGGATCAGAATTCACGACCGAAAACAGGATGACGGGAAAAGGAGCTGAAAATGAAACGTCTTACAAAAAAAAGCATCAGATTGATCATGGGTCTTTTGGTTCTCATCGCGACGATGGGAAACCACACCGCCATCGCCGATGCAGGCGTTGACCACGGCATCTTTGGTGAGCTGCTGAAAAAATACATTGTCAACGGGGGGGTGGATTACCGGGGGTTTAAGTCTGAGGAAAAAAGGCTGGATGCCTACTTAAGGCAACTGGAAACCGTTCAGGTCGATTCTTTGGGCCGAAATGAGCAATTCGCATTTTACACCAATTCCTATAACGCCTGGACCATCAAGTTGATTCTTGGCGGCTACCCGGGCGTCAAATCGATCAAGGATCTGGGCAGTCTGTTCAAAAGCCCCTGGAAAAAGAAATTTGTCAAAATCAATGGCGAGACGCTTACCCTGGACGATATTGAACACAATATCCTCCGGCCGCAGTTCAAAGATCCGCGGGTTCACTTCGCCATAAACTGCGCCTCAAAGAGTTGCCCGCCCCTCGCCGCCAGTCCTTACACCGGCGGCACTCTGGATGCGCAGCTCGACGCAGCAACAATCGCGTTTATCAATGATCCTGGAAAAAACCGTTTGGAAGGCAGCGTTTTGTACGTCAGCAAGATATTCAACTGGTTTTCCGGAGATTTCAACGATGACGTGCTTTCTTTCTTCCTCAAATATTCGGACCGAACATTGAAAGCGGACCTGACACGAAAAGGCGACGATATAACAATCCAGTATCTGGATTATGATTGGTCGCTCAATGGTTCCTGACGCATTTTTTCAGAACATGGAGGTGACACATGCCAAACTACGATTACGATATGGGTATTATCGGTGGCGGCGCGGCCGGGTTGACCGTTGCTTCGGGCGCAGCGCAATTGGGCGCGAAGGCAATTTTGTTTGAACAGGAAAACGAGCTGGGAGGCGATTGCCTGCATTTTGGCTGCGTGCCGAGCAAGACATTACTAAAATCAGCCCACGTCTATCATTTGATGAAACGCGCCGAGCAATTCGGACTGCCCGGGATTGACCCGCCACCGGTCGATTTCAAAGCGATCGTGAACCGGATTCAATCTGTGATCCAAACCATACAGAAGCATGACAGCGTCGAAAGATTCTGCGGTTTGGGGGCAAAGGTTGAGTTCGGCTCACCCCGATTTGTCGACGCACATTCGGTTGCGATAAACGGCCACAGCGTTTCCGCCAAAACATGGGTCATTGCGACCGGCTCGTCACCGATTGTCCCCCCCATACCGGGGCTTGACCGGACCGCCCATGTAACCAACCGGGAAATTTTCTCACTGGATCATCTTCCCGAATCGATGATCGTGATGGGAGGCGGCCCCATCGGGGCCGAAATGGCCCAGGCCTTTGCCCGGCTGGGAACAACGGTGAGTGTCGTGGACATGGCGCCCCGGATCCTGCCCAGAGAGGACGGTGACATGGTGGCTGAAGTCATGAAAAACTTGAAGACAGAGGGCGTCCAATTCTACCTGAGCCACACCATCGAATCCGTTAAGGAACTGGGCAATGATCGGGAGGTCACCCTGAAAGACAGCACCGGGAAAACGGTCCGGCTGACGGCCCGAATGATTCTGGTCGCCCTGGGACGCCGACCGAATACGGCAGATTTGGAACTTGAGCAAATCGGTGTTGAAATGGGGCGGGGCGGCATTATAGTTGACAATCGGTTGCGAACAAGCCAGAAACATATTTATGCGGCCGGGGACGTCAACGGCGGATACCAGTTTACACATGCAGCCGGTTACGAAGGCGGTGTCGTGGTCAGCAATGCCATTTTCCACCTGCCACGGAAAACCGACTATACCTGGCTGCCCTGGTGCACATACAGCGATCCGGAGCTAGCAAGCATCGGTATGAATGAAGCCGCCGCAAAAAAAGCCGGTATCGAATACACGGTTTGGACCGAGGCCTTTGAGAATAACGATCGGAGCCTTGCCGAAGGCGAACGCGTTGGCAAAATTAAAATGATTCTGGACAAGAAAGAGTCACCCGTCGGCGTTCAGATTGTCGGACCCCATGCCGGGGATCTGATCAATGAATGGGTCGCGGTGCTCAACGGAAAGGTCAAGCTGTCGACGCTGGCGTCGGCTGTGCACCCATATCCGACAATTGGGGAGATTAACAAACGGGTGGTGGGGAATTACTTTTCCCCCAAAATTTTCTCTGAAAAAGTGCAAAAGGGCCTTAAGTTCTTTTTCAATCTGAAGGGACGGGCCTGTGGTGTGGCGGGAAATGAGTAAGACTCGACTTGAAACCGAATCGGCGGAAGTGCCACCGTTTAGCTTGAACTTGATTCATCACGGCTTGAAACTGCTGAGGAGCGAAACCCATACCATCCAGATCAATATGGGTCTTTTGTGTAACCAGGCCTGTCACCACTGCCATTTGAGTGCAGGCCCGGGCCGGACCGAACTGCTGGATGGGCAGACGGCGCAGCAGATCGTTGACTATGTGTCCCGGAACCGCTTTGAAACAGCCGACATCACCGGCGGCGCCCCCGAGTTGAATCCGGTTCTGGCCGATTTCATAAAACAGCTATCGCCTCATGTCGACAAAACCATGCTTCGGTGCAACCTGACCGCTTTCACCGACGAAAATCACATCCCTTTACGCAATGTGATACTGGATAACCGCGTCATAATCGTTGCATCGATGCCATCGATCAACGAACTCCAGGCGGACGCCCAGCGGGGCCGGGGCACTTTCAAAAAAAGCCTCGATGCCCTGAAAATGCTCAATGAGATGGGGTATGGGCATGACGGTACTTCCCTGGAATTAAACCTGGTATCCAACCCCACCGGTGCATTCCTGCCTGCCAATCAGGACCAGGCCGAAAAGCGCTTTCACCAGATCCTGAAAAAAAAATTCGGAATTACCTTCACCAACCTGTTTAGCTTTGGCAATGTGCCCCTGGGGCGTTTTAAACAGTGGCTGAACCAGTCGGGCAATTACCAGAACTATCTGCGTAAGCTGCAAAGTGCATTTAATCCCTGTGCCATCGACGGACTCATGTGCCGCAGCCTGGTATCCATCTCATGGGATGGATACCTGTATGATTGCGATTTCAACCTGGCTGCCGGGCTGCATATGGGTGGAAAAAAGATCCATATTTCTCAGATGACCGGCCCCCCCGAGCCCGGAAAACCCATCGCCGTTGGTCAGCATTGTTATACCTGCACCGCCGGTGCCGGCTTTACATGAGGCGGGGCTATTAAGACCTGAGTTCAGGTCAGTGCCCATCCAGAATCGGCATCCTAAGGCTCATGGCGGCGTTCTCGCATTTTTTCAATCCTCGGAATAGACTGGCTATGCCTGCGGTTGAAAAAAGGCTGCGGCCTTGCCCTGAGCCTTATGCTACCAATTCTGGATGGGCACTGTACGAATACCAGCAACCTCCAAAACGAAAAAATAGTTGTAAGGTTTTAAAGCACCCATCCGACCAATGGGCAACAGATCAATTTTTGAAACCTTAGACAAGGAGTGGTTGCCATGGAGGAAGTGATGCCGGAAAATAGCAAATTTTCAAAAAAGGCGTTGATGAAGGCATTGGGATTGGCCGTTTTTGTCATGACCGCCATTGTTTTGATTCGATATACACCCATTCGAAATTACCTGTCCGTTGAAGCACTCAAAAGCTTTCTTGAAACGGCAGGTTTTTGGGCACCGGTCACCTACATGCTCATTTATGCAGTGGGTGTCTGTCTGTTTTTGCCGGGTACGCTGCTCACCGGACTGGGTGCGGCCATATTCGGCGCCTACTGGGGGTTTGTGTATGTCTGGATCGGTGCAATGGCGGGTGCCGGCGCCGCGTTTTTCATCGGGCGCACCCTTGGCCGTGAATTTGCCGCCTCGCTCATCGGGGACAAACTGAAAAAGTACGATGATGCCATCGGGCGTAACGGCTTCGCCACCGTCTTGTACCTGCGATTGGTCTATTTCCCGTTCACACCGATGAATTTCGGAATGGGATTAACGAAGGTAACCTTCAAGGACTATTTTGCCGGAACGGGTCTGGGTATTATCGTCGGTACCTTTATCTTCACCTTTTTCATCGGGACATTAAAAGACGTATTGGCAAGCGGAAACTGGGCTGAACTGATTTCATTCAAAGTCTTTTTTTCCGTCGCTCTGTTTATCGCATCATTTTTCATTCCGAAAGTCATTAAAAAAATCAAAAAGGAAAATTAATCAAACCGAATTCAGCCCCTTTTCAGCGTATTTGCATCGAAAATTTCTCGCCATCTAATCTTAACCCTTGTATTTTATAATTGTAACCTATTATAATACCTGTTGAATTAAAAATTGCCTACTTGAATCGGACACTTGCAAGCCATCAAAGGTCAGCTCATGGCGGACATTTATAAAAAAAAATTAATGTCCATACTCGGCACCCGGTATGACATCGACAAGAAATATGCCGAGGGCGGCATGGGGAAAATTTACCTGGGGATGCATCGAACCCTGGGAAAACCGGTTGCCATTAAGGTTATCGATCAGCGCTTTGGTGGCGATGACAAAATGCGAAAACGGTTTTTCAAGGAGGCAAAGTTAGTCGCGAACCTGACCCATAAGGGGATCATCGATATTTATGATTTTGGAAGTCGGGAGGACTTCGATTTTCTTATCATGCCCTTTATTGACGGGGAAACCTTGTCGCATAAATTGAAAAAAGAGGGCCGGCTTTCTTGTTCGGAGTCGCTGTATATTATTCAGAGCGTGGCTGAGGCGCTGGCGTTTGCGCATAAAAAATACGTCGTGCATCGCGACATCAAGCCTTCCAATATCATGATTGATGTGCAGAAACAGGTTATTCTGACGGATTTCGGTATTAGCAAGGATTTAACCGATCCTGAAATGACGGCAACCGGGATGATTCTGGGTTCACCTCGATACATGAGCCCGGAACAGGCGCTTGGGCGACCGGTGGACGGCAGAAGCGACTTGTACTCTCTCGGGCTTGTTTTTTATGAAATGGTTACCGGTCAATACCCTTATGAAGATAAGGGAACCCAGGCCCTTTTGTACATGCAGGCTCATGAATTGCCGCCCAAGCCGGATCAGATCGTTTCGGATCTACCGGAACAGGTGAGTGCCATTATCATTAAGCTGCTTCGAAAATCCCCCAAACATCGATATCAAACCGGTGAGGAATTGATCCGTGACCTGCTGCGATGCGGCTCCGCCAATTATCCTATTGAGACAGCCGCACTCGAAACAGATGACCCGGCGATCGTAAACCATTCCAATGAAACCACTATTACGGAAAGGCATCATAAATTCGCTGAAACGCTTTTCAAGCCAGTTTTCATACAATCGAACCACTTTGCTGATATGCGTCCTTTTTATCATTGGAATTGCAGCACTTTACGGTCTTCGCCCCATTCTCTTTGATAAGAAACCATCGCCTGTTTCGAAACCATTGCCGTCCGAGTCGGCCCAAATGGAGCCGGGGTTGGCCGGTTTTGATACGATGATGGGTCAAATCATGGCGCTTGGACAGAATCAGGAGGCAAGATTTCTTGATATGTGGGCGAATCAAGCAACATACAAAATCGGCGACAAGATAACCTACCATTTCATATCCGATAAACCATGTTACCTGGTTTTGCTGAGTAAAACATCCGACGGAAACCTTGTTCAGGTATTTCCAAATAAATACGACCGAAATCAACTCGTATCGGCAAACATAAAACATTCCATCCCCCTTGAAGGGTCTGGATTGTCACTGGAAGTAACCGGCCCCATCGGTCGTGAGGAATTGATCGCTTTGACCGCCGATGAACCGTTTGAGCTGTTTCCACTGGATTATGAAAATGAACCTTTTTTCCTGCTGGATGAAGCCAATCCGGACAAGCTGATAAAAACGTCAAAAAACCTCGCGACGGTAAAGTCCATGAATTTTGCCCAACAAAAAGTTACCTACACCATTGATGAGTAGGCGTTTGGGGACGTTTTAGGAGACGTCTCCCATAAAAGGGGGAATTGTAAAATCCCCCCCTTTGGGATCACCATCGGTCCTGGGGTATCAGTGTACGGTGATCTGTTTGGGTTTGGCGCTCTCCGGTTTCGGGATCTCGATCTTGAGTATACCGTCCTTATATTCCGCATGGATGCTGTCAGGATCCACTTCCGAAGCCAGATTGAAGGTTCTTTCTAATTTGCCGAAAAAGCGCTCCCGACGATGGTAACTGTCCTGCTCCGTCTCCTGATCCACCGTCCGCTCACCTTTAAGTGTTAAGGAACGACCCTTGACATCGATTTCAATATTCTCCTTGTCCACACCGGGCATTTCCGCCGTAATGAAAATGCTATCATCTTTTTCATACACATCCACTACCGGAATCATCAAAGAGACGATTCGTTCGGTCGTGAACGTTAAAGACATTCCTGGGATTCCATTTAATTAACTGCATGATGTTACCTCCATTGAATTTGGTTTTGTTGTTGGCATCGTTCTATCACTTTTTTGCCGACTCATTAAATCGTTCCACTGGAAATAATTTATGCACATACTAATCAATGTCAATATTAAATCACATTATTTTTTATATTTTTCTTATTTAGTAATGCAACAGTCTCTATTTAATCTCATCAATCTCCGAAAACATAAGCCTGTTATTAAAAACATCACCCATATTAATCTTTAGGGCTCGCGCAGGAAAGCGTAGTATCCGAAAAAAACTTGACAATCATGACTCAGTCTGTTTTTATAAAAGCCAATTAATTTTTCGGAGAATCTCATGACGGTCAGACACACCATGGAAACCATGCTTATGCTCATGTCGATGATGCACAGCAGAGGTTCGCCCATGGGTTGATCGCAGAGGTCACTGTAATCCTAACCGTGGGCGCCGAGAGGGCCCATGGTTTTTTTTTGCTGAAAGGAGGTATTTAAATGGCGAAAACCCTGGAAGAGATCAACGAGAAAATACGATCCGGAAATGTGGTCGTACTAACCGCCGAAGAGGATATCGGTGAGGTCAAAAAGAAGGGGACCGCAGCGGTTGCCCGGGAGGTGGATGTGGTCACCACCGGAACCTTCAGTCCCATGTGCTCATCGGGGGCCTTTTTAAACATTCGGCAAATGAAAGAGAAAATGAAAATCGGGGGCGGTCACGCATCCTTAAACGGCGTACCCGCCTACGCAGGACTGGCTGCAGCGGACATCTACATCGGGGCAACGGCCTTGCCCGACGGCGACCCGAGAAACAGCAATGGTCAACCCGGCAAATTCAGATACGGCGGCGCCCATGTCATCGAAGAGCTGATTGGCGGAAAGAAGGTGATGCTCCGGGCCGGCGGCCACGGCACGGATTGCTATCCAAAACAAAGCCGGGAGCAGCTCATCGGGCTCGAAGACACCCTTGATGCGTTTATATTCAATCCAAGAAACTGCTATCAGAACTATAATGTGGCGGTGAACCTGTCGGACAAACCGATATATACCTATATGGGCAAATTGTCGGCCAACCTCGGCAACGCCAATTACTGTAGCGCCGGTCAGCTGTCGCCGCTTTTCAACGACCCGCATTACCGAACCATCGGACTCGGCTCCCGGGTTTTCTTTTGCGGCGCCGAAGGGTATGTCGCCTGGAACGGCACCCAGCACAATCCGGCAGCACAGCGCCTGGATAATGGAACGCCCCGAACACCGGCCGGCACCCTGGCCCTGATCGGCAACATGAAAGAAATGGACCCCAAATGGCTGCGGGCTGTTTCCTTCACCGGGTATGGCGTGACATTGAGCCTGGCTGTGGGCATACCCATCCCGATTCTCGATGAGCAAATGGCAAGCTATGTCGCGGTATCCGATGCGGACCTGAAAGCCCCCATTATCGACTACAGCGAATTTTATCCACGAGGGCAAGGCGAAGCGAAGCTCGGTGAAGTCACCTATGAGCAGCTGAAAAGCGGAAGCATTCAGGTCCAGGGTAAAACGGTACCCACCGGATCTTTTTCCAGCTATGCACTGGCCCGAGAGGTTGCCGGCCATCTCAAGGATCTAATCGGCAATGGCGAATTTTACCTGTCCCAAGCCCAGGCGCCTTTGCCGGGGGCAGCCGTTGGAAAGGAGGGATCAATATGAAGAAAATGAAAGTGGTACTCTCGTTTCCCCCAACTGTGGTGGAAGAACCGGTTGTCTACCATCTGGCGGTGGATTACGGCGTGCGCGCCAACATTCTGCGCGCAAGCATCGACCCGGGAAAACAGGGGCGAATGATTGTGGAGCTAGAGGGCACCAACAGCCAGGTGTCCCGAGGCCTGAACTACCTCGAACGGGTGGGCGTCGTTGTCTCCCCACTGTCAAAGGAGATTCGGCATCGGGAAGAGGTTTGCACCAGTTGCACGGCCTGTGTCCCTCAATGCCCCACTGCTGCACTGGACGTAGACAGAGAAAGTTGGCTGGTGTCGTTCGATGCCGACAAATGCGTGGTCTGCCTTTCTTGTCTGGACACCTGCATTTACAAAGCCATCGCGATTCAGGAAGATTAACGGAATCAAACACCGATCCCCCGGCCCACCGTCACGAAGTGGGTCGGGGGAAGCACTCATAGAGCCTTATGCAGTGCCTGCAACGCAACCGCCATCTCTTTGCTGAGATCCCCAAGCAGTCGGCTCATGGCGGTCACCATTGCGTCCACGTCCATACTTTCAACCGGTGTACTGAAATCGGACCGTTTCTTCACCGTTTCCGCTGCTTCTGAACCGACCTTTATTCCCCAGTGAACGGACAGATCGGCGTTGCCATTCGGCATCGTATCAAAGCGAACCACATTCACGCTAAGGCGGTAGGTCGGCTGAGCCGCCCGGCCCCACGGAAATACAATGGTCTGTTTTACTCCTGTGAGAATGGCAATGTTTT
>JAFDDL010000275.1 GCA_019310865.1 Deltaproteobacteria bacterium
TGCTAGTCGGGTTGTTTGGCCTGGGCGCCTTCTGGATACCGGTCATCTGCCTGGTAACCAGCATTCAAATTTTGGGCAGCCAATCGGGCAAAACCATTGCGCTGACCGTCGGCGGCGGTGCGCTGCTGAGCATCACCACCGGCGCGCTGCTGGCCTTGCAGCAAAACCATTATGAAATTTTCAGTGCAAAATTTTCATCGGGCGGACTCATCGGTATCCCACTAAAGCGTTTTCTAGTGTCCTTTGCAAACCCCACCGGTGCATCGACGATTCTGATTCTGCTATGGGTCATCGGCTTTATTCTGGCAACGGGGTTTTCCTTTCAGGCCTTCTTCAAACGGTTCTGGCTCGCGTGCATCTTTGCAGCCGACCGGTTTCAAACCCTTCATATTAAATGGAAGGAACGTCGGAAAAAAGCCAAAAAACGCCTCAAAACACAGCAAGTCAAACACACCCAGAGCCCGAAAAAAATAAAAATCAAGGCCCCTGAAATGCCCCGTGTCCCCAAAACGCCCATTGCCAAACAGAAGGTGTTCGACTTTATGCGTCCCGAAAACGGATTTCAATTGCCATCCGTTAATTTTTTGGATGACGCGGACGAAACGCTCGTGAAGCCGGATGACGAAAATCTGCGAATGCAGTCCAAAATGCTGGAAAAAAAGCTGGCGGATTTCGGGATCGAGGGAAAGGTGGTGGCCGTCACCCCGGGGCCGGTCATCACGACCTTTGAATACGAACCGGCACCGGGTGTCAAAATCAATCGGATTGTCAGCCTCACAGACGATCTGGCGCTCACGCTTCGTGCCATGAGCATTCGAATCGTTGCCCCCATACCGGGAAAGGCGGTCATCGGGATCGAGATTCCCAACGACAATCGCCTGATGGTCCGATTTAAAGACATCGTCATCTCCGGTGCTTTTCAAAAATCGAATTCGCTTCTGACCCTATGCCTGGGAAAAGACATTGTGGGCAATCCGGTTGTCGCCCAATTGAACAAAATGCCCCATCTGCTCATCGCCGGCGCAACCGGTTCAGGCAAAAGTGTGGCCCTGAACACCATGATCTGCAGTTTCCTGTATAAAGCCTCACCGGAAACGGTCAAATTGATGATGGTCGACCCGAAACGCATCGAGCTGTCCGTTTATGACGGCATCCCCCATCTGATCACGCCGGTCGTGACCGACGTCAAGAAAGCGACCAACGCATTGTATTGGGCGGTGCGCGAAATGGAACGGCGCTACGAATTGCTTTCAGAAAAAAAGGTCAGAAATATCGATCAATACAATAAAAAAATCGAAAAAGCGCTTAAGTCCGAAAACCCGGAAGCCGAGCCGCCCCCTGAAAAACTACCGTATATCGTTATTATCATCGATGAGTTGGCGGACCTGATGATCGTGGCCTCACGGGATGTGGAGGTGGCGCTCACCCGGCTCGCACAGATGGCCCGGGCAGCCGGCATCCATCTGATTCTTGCCACCCAGCGTCCGTCCGTGGATGTTCTGACCGGCATCATCAAGGCCAATTTCCCGACCCGCCTGAGCTTCCAGGTGTCCTCCAAAACCGATTCACGGACCATTATCGACATGAACGGGGCCGAGAGCCTGCTTGGCCATGGCGATATGCTTTTTTTACCCCCCGGTACCGCCAAGCTTCAGCGAATACACGGTGCATATATATCAGAGGCCGAAATTGCTCGCATCATCGAGTTTTTAAAAACCCAGAAAAAACCCGAATACAACATCGACGTCACGGAAGACCAAAAGCAGGAGGCCGGACAAGACCAGGAGACCGAATACGATGAAAAGTATGACGAAGCCGTGGCCCTGGTGACAAAAACCCGCCAGGCCTCCATATCCATGGTCCAACGGCACCTGCGAATCGGGTATAACCGGGCAGCGCGCATCATCGAGGTGATGGAAAAAGAGGGCGTCGTCGGTCCGTCCGACGGCGCCAAACCCAGAGAGGTGCTGATCGCAAATTACGATGACATAAATTAATGCCCAACCAGAACTGGCATCGGAGTCTCGCAGGCTCGCTTACCTAAGGCCCAGGGCGGCGTTCTCGCATTTTTCCAATCCTCGGAGGTAAGCGAAGACTCCGATAGTATGACTATGCCTGCGGTTGAAAAAATGCTGCGGCCTTGCCCTGAACCTTATGCTACCAATTCTGGATGGACATTAAAAAATCTGGTGACTATTTCATTGCATGTTTGTTAGATTTTCGTTATGGTGTTGGGAAAATTTGCCGTGGGTTTCACGATTGGAGCTGGTAATGAATGACAGAAGAAAACACCCCCGTTATCGTGTCAAAGATAAGGTGTTTGCGGTTCACTGGATGGCACCCACCCGAATCGGCCAAATTATCGACGTGAGCCTTTCGGGTTTGGCATTCAGCTATCTTGACCAGCATCCTTATCCCGATGAACCCACCGAAATCGGCATCCTGTTTTCAGATGACAAATTTTTCCTCAAGCAGATACCCTTTCAATCCATATCCGACACCGCGATTCCCGGTCATCCGCTGAGCAGTGTTGCAATGAGACGCCATGGCGGCCAGTTTACCGAATTGACCCCGGCGCAAGAGAAAGAACTTCATTATTTCATAAAAAACCATACCACAACCCCTGCTTGACACATGTTCAAACCCGACATGACGTTGAATCTTCCGGATCGGGTGCACCTCATCGAAGTGGGCCTTCGCGATGGGTTGCAGATGGAAGCGGTCGTAATCCCCACATCATTGAAGCGCGATATTCTGGCCGGTTTAGAATCGGCCGGATTCGGCATGATTCAGGTGGCGGCCTTTGTCAATCCAAAAATCGTTCCCCAAATGGCGGATGCCGATACATTGGCAGCGACCCTTTCGAAAAAAAGTAACACCATTTACAATGCGCTGGTATTAAATCCCAGGGGCCTGGAGCGAGCCGTTCAGGCCGGCATTGCTTCCGTGGAAATCTCCGTTTCATCAAGCGACACACACAGCCGAAAAAATGCGGGTAGATCCCGTAATCAGGCCATGAGTGAATCTCTGGAAATGGTGCGGATGGCCCTTGACAGCGGACTTCACGTTCGGGCCGGCATTCAAAGCGCCTTTGGCTGCGCTTACGAAGGCAGCATCGCCCAGGATCAAGTGCTGGAAACGGCAACCCGGTTCCTTGCGCTGGACATACACCAGCTGGCAATCGCCGACACCACGGGGATGGCCACCCCCTTATCGGTCAAAACCCTGCTGGGGCAGCTGATGCCCCTGGCTGCAAGCATTCCGGTGGCCCTGCATCTGCACGACACCCATGGCCTGGGATTGGCCAACGTGGTGGCCGCCATGGAATGCGGCGTGACCCATTTCGATACGGCATTCGGCGGACTTGGCGGCTGCCCCTTTGTGCCCGGCGCCGCCGGAAATATTTCCACCGAGCAAACCGTGCGCATGATGACAAAGATGAACATTCAAACCGGAATCGATGCCACCAAAGTGTCCATCTGCACCCGCAGATTAAAAAGCTACATAGAAAAGGGGACGTACAAAACGGTACAAAACGGGGACGTTCGTCAGAATATAAGTTTCTGACTAGAAACTTATATTCTGACGAACGTCCCCGTCCCTTTACACCTTACGATCTTCGGGTTTTTCGAGAAGTAATGGCCCAGGTGACAACACCGTGCAAACAGGCCTGGGCGGCCAGCTGTCTTTTTTCCATCAGCGCCCAGGCCGCGTCGTCATCGCGCTCGATTCCCCCCTTTTGTTTTCCCAACAACAGAAGCGCCAGTATGCCGCCGATCAACGTCGTCAAGGCGCCGATCATAAAGATCGTCTGCGGTGAGGTTCGTCCACTGATAATCGCCACCAGGGCCGGCCCGAGCACCCCCCCCAACGAAAGTGCCGACTCCTTTATCCCGATAATTCTCGACCGATGTTCCTTTTTTGTAATATCCAAGTAAAAGGCACTGATGGCTGGGCCCTTTAACGCATCACCCACTCCGGAGATAAACGCCACCACCATGATCAGAGAAAACAGCTGCACATATGCCAAGCCGACATAAAATGACAGGGAAAGCAAAAATCCAATGACAATGACCGGTCTGCGACCGAATCTGTCGCTCGATCTTCCTAAAATCATCTGGCTGGACACCATCGCCAGGCCAAATACCCCCACCACCAGTCCGAACCGCGTGGTGGACCATTTCAGGTCATCGTAGAAGTAAAAAACCATCTGGGGTTCTATAAATGAAAAGGCAAAGGAACCGATGAAATTCAGGGCCATCAGGGTGTAAAATATATACCGGGGCCTGGGAAGGGTTGATAGAAACGAGGGCTCTATAATCGGTTCATGCAGGGGGTTCCGAAGGCCCCGGAGGCGGTCCCGGTTTCGAATCTTTGCTGTTCGCGTCTCCGGGACCAGAAGGCAGGCGGCCACAAATCCCAGAAAGCCGAAAACCGCCGACACCATGAACGGGGCGGAAAACCCTTGCCAATCATAGAGTGCGCCGCCGATGGCCGGACCGAAAATGAAGCCGGCGCTATAGCTCCCCATCACGATGCCGATCCAATGTGCCCGCTTGTTTTCAGGCACCAAATCCGCCACGATCCCCATGGAAGCGGGAAAAAGGCCGGCAGTCAGAGCACCTTCCAGTGTTCGGATCAAAATGAATATGGCGATGGCCGGGGCGAACAGAAAACCCACATTGGAAAGGGCGAATACCGCCAGCGAAACAACCACCAGCGGACGCCTGCCGATGCGATCCGCCAGGGCCCCCATGAATGGTGCAGCGACCAACTGGGCCAGGGCAAAGGACATGGTCATCAATCCCAGTGCCCCGACACCGGAGCCCAATTCACCGAATCGTTTCGCAAAAACGGGCATTATAATGCCGTAACCGGTCATCATCAATGCAACGCTACCGGCCAGCAGCCAGATAACCTTTCGAATCCGCCTGGGATCCAGGTTATCCGTAATGATATTATTGGCATATACAATCCGGCCAAGATTGGAATAATCGTTGGGGCTCGTCATGTCATTACTCCGAGCTCTACCCAGAGCGTAGCCAGATCCATATACAGCGTTTCCTTTTTAATGAGGCCGTGATCAATCTCATATATCGACGCGCCACGGAAACAAACCGTGTTCCCGGTGGGTTCCACCAACCGGTTGAATATCTCCAGATCTATCAGTCCGGTGTTCGTGCCCGTAAACGTCCACTCCAGCACGATGATGGATTCAGAGGCAATCGTGCGCGTCACCTCATAATCCAAATCCTCAAACCCGGCAAACCAGGCGCTCCAGAATTTTGAAACATCCTGGTTCGGTGCGGGGTTGTCCAGAAACGCGTCACCGGCAACCAGATCCCTGACAAAATCGGCAGAACGCAGTGCGTTCATCTTTACAATGTCTTTTTGCTGAAGGGCGGTGACATAACGAGACATGAGATCCAGGGATGATTTCGCTGCGGAACCGTCTTTTTTACCCGTTGGGCTGTATTTCCCCGAAGTCTTATCCAATAGTTGTTCTCCCGAGACCATTTAATATGCCTGCTATATAAAGGCCGGCCTTTAAATGGGTGTCCGATTGTAGATATAAA